>CAIVHI010000098.1 GCA_903905685.1 uncultured Bacteroidota bacterium
CCCGAAGGTACTCCATTTTAGCAAAATCCGCATGTACATGCAGTTGCGTCTGGCTCATATTTGGTTTCGGGCGGACCATTGTTTGAGCCGCCGTTTTCCGCCCGGTGGGATGTCTAAAAAAGTCTTCCTACCTCCTCAAATCAACCACCCGCACCGGCTTGCGGTTCACACCCGAGAACACCACTTTATCCAAGGATTCTCTGTCGGCAAACTCTATGCGCGGCAATACGCGGATGGAGGCGCGGAATTGGCTTTCGAGGTCGAGGGTGATGTCGGCTTCGGGGTGGCGGGTGGCAATTTTTACAAGTAGGTCGTCGGAGCCCCATTCGTTGCTGCGCAGCTCCACGACGTAGCTGTCTATGGCGGGGTGGCTGCCGAGGATGTCGCATAAGGCGGGCGGGAAGAGGATGGTGCCCTTGTATTTTATCATCTGCTGCTTCCTGCCCACTACAGGGCCGAGGCGGAGCGTGGTTCGGCCGCATGGGCAGGGCTCGCGATACACATTCACCATGTCGCCCGTTTTGAAGCGCACCAAGGGCATCGCCTCCACGCCAAGCGTAGTCACGGTGAGCTCGCCTATTTCGCCGTCGGCTACAGGCAGGCCATCGTCGCCAAGCACCTCGGCAATAATGAGTTCGGGGTGGTGGTGGCCGCCTTGGCGGTATTCGCATTCGGTAAATGCCGTCGCCATCTCGGTGGAGGCATAGGTGGAAAAAAGGGCGATGTTCCAGCGGTTGGTTATCTTTTTGGCAAGCAGGTTGGGGGTAAGGTCGGCATTGCGCACGGGCTCGCCTATGCAGATGGCGCCTACCACGCCGCAATTATGGTAGTCTATCCTATTGGCCTCGGCATAGTCGAGCAGTTTCGGGATGAACGAGGGCACCGCTATGATATACTTGGGCCTATGCGCCATAATGGAGGACCAATGCAGTTCGGCTATGCCCGGGCCCACCCTGATGATGCCCGCTCCCACCTTGCGCAACCCTAGGAAGTAGGCCATGCCGGCCATAAACCGGCGGTCGATGGTGGTCATGAGCTGCACCAAGTCGCCCTTTTGCACACCCGCGCAGGCAAACGAGATGGCCTCGTTGTAGGCCAAGCGCTCCAAGTCGTTATCGGTAAGCCCGAAATCAACCGGCCTACCCATGGTGCCCGATGTGGCCGAATAGTCGATGATGTGGTTTTTGGGTACACACAAAAAATCGGCATTGTACAGTTGCAGGTCTTCCTTCGATACCGTGGGCAGGAGCAGCAGGTCTTCCAGCGTCTGGATATTTTCCACGTTGAGTCCGTATTTTTCGAACAGGGCATTGTAAAACGGCGAATGGGCGGCCACATATCGCAAGGTTTCGCGCAAGCGGGCTTCTTGCAGTAGTTTGATTTCCTGTAAGGGTTGGGTTTCTATGTCGGGTATCATTTCAACTTCTTTTGGGTCTTCGTCAGGTAGTACTCCACTTGTTCGCGCTCCTTTTGGGTGGCGGTTTCCTTGGTCAGTGCTTTTTGCAGCAGCGGTAGGGCTTGGGCATAGGCACCGGTGCGGTAAAAGTACATTGCGGGTTTGAAATAGGCCTGCCAATAATCGGGATTCAGTGCAGCCAGCCGCTCTGTAAATCCCGGCTCCATACCCGTGTTTGCAGCCAAGTAACCATCGATGATTTTATCTGCGTCGCAATATTGGCGGTAACGGGCATAGGGGGCGCTATGTAGAAACGGGTCCTCGGCAATGGATTCGCCGGAAACCTGAAAACCGACCGGGCCCACTTGCGGCTTGGCGGTTCCAAAAATCGCATTGAGGTCGTAGCACACCCATTTGCCCAGCAGCCAAGGGTTGGAAGACACCCATAGTTTGCATTGCCTCGGAAGAAACACCACGCCATGATGCGCGCGCAACTGGTTCAGGGCCTTTTCATTGCCGTAACCCAATGACACTCCGTCCAGACCGTCGCGGTTGCGCAATATGTTGATTGCGGCGGGGAGATTGAGTTCGGTACAGTTATGCAGCAGTTGCTGCATGCGCAAATACCGGTAGTTGGAATGGCTGCAATCGCGTTGCAGGCGGTTGGCCTTGGTGTGGGCCAGGAGTTGCCCCTGAAAATGGTTGGCGCAAACCATGGGACGCTGCCCGTCCCACCGGAAAACGTCGGTCACTTTTGGCGTCTTCTCGATGATGATGGCGGTGTCATCATGCGCACTGCCCACCATAATCGATTCTGATACAAACACTTCGCGACTTCGGGCTATGGTTTCGGCCTCAGCCGTGGTCTTAGCATATTGCAATATCTCGCGGGCCAGAATGGATATGGGCATCTTGGCCAAGCCCGGCATGCCCGATTTTCCGGCATTTATCGTAACCGTCAACCCCTCGGCATTCATGCCCGACACTACGCCCAACAAGCCGGGCCAAGCTATGGACACGAACGGGATACCGCTATTGGGCTTGATGAAGTACAGTACTTTGTGTTCAGCAAATGCATCATTCATATAGAAGTCGCAATTGCGGCCTATCAGGAGTTCGCCTTCATTCGACGTTCGGGACACGAACGATGTGCAACCCGCCAAGCGCAGGTCCTGCATGGCGTGGCCAATGTCGTGGGCGGCGTGCAGGTAGAGGTTGCGCGGGTAGCGTGGTGCCAAGTAGTCGAATTCGTGGGTGTCGAATTCCGACATGCCGTAGATTTCGGCCTTGAATTCGTTGGGGATATGGTCGGCCAGCTTCCGGTTGTAGAATTTCAACAGCGTGTTGAGCAACTTTTGTTTCAGCTTCGAAGGCACAATTTCAGCCACCCGGCCAAAGAAAATGCAGACTTGGTTGTGGAA
>CAIVHI010000099.1 GCA_903905685.1 uncultured Bacteroidota bacterium
ATAGCTTGGATACAGAGCCACAATGTGCGCGGCCCCGTGGCCAGCATTTTAGGCCTTGCCGAACTTTTCGTGATAGACGCAGAGGAAGACGAGCACAACTCGGAAATTCTGGCAAACCTCAAAATAGCCACCAACAATTTGGACGACATCATTAAGGAAGTGGTGGAGAAAACGAAGATGTTGAAGAGGAAGTAGTGCGCGGAACAACCCGCTCGTGCCGATTGTCCGACACTTTTTTAACACACAGATAACCCACGAACCCTTACAAAAATTAGGGACCCTTGCATAACTTCATGGCTTCAAAACAAAACGTTTTATGACTACAATGGAAGTGGCCGAAAGGCTCGTTGCACTGTGCCGCGAAGGCAAAATAATGGAGGCACAACAAGAACTGTATGCCGACAACTGCGTGAGCATCGAGCCCGCAGGCGCACCCATGAGCCGCGCCGAAGGCTTGACCGCAATCATCGCAAAATCGAAACACTTCGATGAAATGGTTGAGGAATTCCACGGCGCCCAAATCTCGAACCCGGTAGAAGGCGGCGGCTTTTTCAGCATCAGCTGGCACATGGACGTCACGATGAAGGGCATGGGTCGTCAACACATGAACGAGGTTTGCCTGTATCAAGTAGTGAACGGCAAAATCGTGTCGGAACAGTTTTTCTACAGCATGCCGAGCTAAAACTTCACCAACAATATTTGCTGCCCGACGATAGGCCACTGCTTATCGTCGGGCTTTTTTACGCCATCACCACAAGCCGTGCTTGGCCATGAGATGGTTGGCTACGGCGCGGTTCAGGGTGGATATATAATTGGTGTCGATACCCTTCAAGCCCAAATCAATAGCCTTTTGGACTTCGGTGCAGGCACCCTGCAAGTCGCCCATACGGTAGCGGCACACGCTGCGGTCATAAAAAATCTCTCCATGCATGGGTGCCAGCTCCGCCGCCTTGTCGAAATCGGCCAATGCTTTTTTAAATTGTTTCAAATCGCTGTATGTCTCTCCCCTCATAAAGTAGCCCTCGTAGTTGCCGGGAGCCTGCGCAATGGCCAATCCCAATTGCACCACCGCGCTATCCGGCTTACCTACTGCGCTCAAGTATTTACCCATGCCCAAGTGGTAACCGGGAAATGCGGGATTGATGCTACCCGCCAGTCGGAGGTACAAACCCGCCGAGTCGCTTTTACCCTGTGCCAAATAGACGCTACCCAGCACCACACCGGCTTGGCAGGCTTCGTCGGGGGTGTGGTTAAGGGCGAGCACCCGAAATAGGCAACGTTTGGCCTCCTGCAACCGGCCATCGGCCGCCGCAAGTAGGCCGAGAGTGGCATAAGGGCTTTCATAGTCCGGGTCGGCCTCAATAGCGGCGGAAAGCAGTTGCCGGGCAGAATCGCGATAGGTGCCGGCATCGGCCCCACCATCGGCTGCATTGTAACGGTCGAAATAGAGCGCACCCAAGTTGTTGAGTGCCAGTGGGGTCTCGGGTGCCGACTCCAGTACATCCCGCCATAGCGCAACCGAATCATACCATACACTACATTGGTGGGCCGACGCTATGCCGGCTGCAAAAGCTGCGACTGCCGTGGCCAAAAACGCTATGCGCCTTGTCGCCACCGAAGCGCGGACAACGACCATCGTCAACAGCCAAGTAGCAATAGATGCCAAGCCAAAGTAGGCCATATAGGTATAGCGGTCGGCCATGACGGCATCACCAACCGGCACCAATTGGAGCACGGGTAGGAGGGCAATCAAGAAGAAGGAAAAACCGAATACGACCGCTCGACTGCTTTTCCTGAATCTCACCAGCAGCGCGAATCCAATGACCACCAACAGTGGAAACACCCACAACAGACCTGCAACCTGTCGCGAAGGGTAGGGATAGAATGCACTCAAATGGGTGGGGAACACAAATTTCAACAAGTATTGAATAATGCCATAAGACGCCCAAACCGGGCGCTCCCAAAATGCAAAGTGAACCGACGGCACCTTGACCGCCCCTACACCTTGCTGGGTAGCGAATGCGACACCGGCGAAAACCAACGCGAGCACAACAAACGGCAACTTCTCCATCCACACTTTGCCCATGAACGCCCGGCCAAGCAGATAATCGAACAACAGCAACACCGCCGGAAACACCACGGCCTGAGACTTGGACAATAGCGCCAAAACAAACAACGTCAGCACGATAACCCATGCACCGCCCCGCAGATTGCCCGCAGCCTTAACGTTGCGGACGTAAACCACCGAAGCCGCGAAGAAGAATAGTCCGCACAGCAAGTCCTTCCTATCGCTCACCCAAGCCACGGTCTCCACGTGGGCGGGGTGGAGGCCGAAAATCAGCGCGCCCACGCATGCGGCAGCCCTATTGCCGCCAAGCTGTACCAACAAAAAGAAAACAAGAAGGGTGACCCCCAGGTGCAGCAACAGGTTGTCGATGTGGTAGAGTCGGGGCGAAACGCCGGCAATCGCATACTCCATGGCATAGCTCAAAATGGTGAGCGGGTGGTAGTTGCCCATTATCGGCGTGGTGAAGATGCGCCCCAGCGCACTACCATTCAGACTGTGTATCAACGGATTGGCGGTCACATAACCGGGGTCGTCCCAATTGGTGAAGCCGTTTTGAATCGCCGGAAAAAGAAATGCCGCCAGCGCCACCACAATGATTATGGCATAAACCCACATCGGTACGCCCTCGCCAAATGCTTTGGGCGGCATTTGCACCGGCTGTTTTTTTGGGGATGACATGAATAGAGCAGGCGTTTATGTGCCGAGGTTCGAAAATAGGGGATAATTAGGGTTTCGGAAAATTATGGGGAGAGGAGCTTGCGAGTTTCCATCCAACCTAAGATTGACGTGAGAAAGAAAAGCCATATTATGTCCTGTTTGGGCGATATGCCTTCGGCATTCCTCTTTGAAGTGCAAGCTCCCCCCAATTTTTGCGTTTCTCCCCAACTGTCCGTAGTTTTACGGTGTACCTTTTTCGCTATGCCGATACTTTCACAACTGGGTAGATATCACAACACGGGGCTGTTCATTCTCAGGACGGGCGTTGGTGCCATGATGATTGTGCATGGGTTCGACAAGCTGAAGGGCGGGCCGCTGGTGTGGCTCGACTTGGGTCATGCCATGAACACCATCCACATGCACTACATCCCCACCTTCTGGGGCTTTATGTGCGCACTCACCGAGACGCTGGGCGGGCTGTTCTGCGTGCTGGGGCTGTGGTTCAGGGTGGTATCGTTGCTGATGGTGTTCAATTTCTTCCTTGCAGCCTTGTTCCACTTCTCTAAAGGCGACGGTCTGCCGGAGGCCGCCCACGCCATC
>CAIVHI010000100.1 GCA_903905685.1 uncultured Bacteroidota bacterium
GACTTATTGGAGATATCTCCCATGCTTCGGGCTACAATTTCATGCCGTTGGGCGGCAACCAGTTGTTGCCCTGCGAAATAACCCAAGTGGAAAAATGGGTTGCCGCAGGTGCTCCAAACAATTGACGGCATTCACCCCTCCGTCAAAACAGAGGAAATATTTTTCGTATCCCGCCCATTTATCAGTCAGATTGCCTATTTTTGGGATACAAAAAAGATAGGTCATGCGTTTCAACTTAAAAATGTCGGCAGTTTCGATTTGCATATTTACATCGGCATTCGCCCGGGTAGATGCCCAGAGTTTCCGCAAAGGCTCCATCTTATTGAGCATTTCGGAAGGTACAACTGCGGTCGATTATTCCACTTCGGATGGCGGCAGGAACAATACCTGTAACCTTATGACCGGCAACCGTGACCCAATAGCGCTGGAATATGGCCTATCTTCCCGTTGGGGCATTGGGCTTACTTCGGGTGCCGACATTTACAATATTGACATCCACAAACAATACGACTACAGCAACCCCATCAAACCGGTGCGAACCATAACTGCGGAAGTGACACTGGACGTGTACTACCATTTCTTGGTGACCCGCCGCGTCGACCTCTCCACCTATATGTCGGTAGGGGCAAACTCGATAGGTATTAAAGGTACACCAGGCGACGGAGTGCCCTATCAATACACCGCCAGTGGCAACGTCATCCGCACGGGTCTGAAAGGCCGCTACTATGTCACCAAACGCTTTGCACTCATGAACATCCTGAGTTGTTACAATTCAGGGTTCTCCACCCAACACATGACGGGCAATACCTTTGGCGGCGGCTATTCCACCAACATACGCGGCTTGGCGTGGGAGTTTGGCTTGAGCTACCGTATTCGGCATTAGTAGCCGGGTAGGAACAATGCGTTGATGCGAACGGGATAAACTGGAATTCGGCAACAACGCGCTCAGCCTTGGTTTCCATTTCAATAGGCCTTTCAATGTTTTCGGGCCGAGTGTTTTGCCCTAAATCTTCTGAAATTTGGCATAGAATGTTGTGCCTCCATTGGTTATCTGTAAGAAATAGACTCCCGGGGTGTAGCCGGAAACTTGGAGTATAAAGTGGTTGCAGTTCTCCATAGTTTCATATACATGCTGTCCCACATCATTCAGTACGCGAAGCCTCGTATTGCCCGAAGTAGTACCCACCAATTCAATTTCAACAACATTTTCGGCAGGGTTCGGAGCCAATTTCAACGCGAGTTTGGTAATGGCCGACACCGGCACAACTTGCAAAGCCGAATCGCACTGTAATGTGGAATAAACCGTAATGGGTTTGGTAACGGTTACGGGCCCGCAAAGGTTTGAAGCGGTAAAATTCACGGTGTCCTTGCCCGGTGTTATGCCGACCACTTTACCTGGTGAAGAAATGGCCGCACTCGTGTTGGTGCAGTTCCAAGTTCCACCCAAAAACGAATCGGCAAGGGCAATACTGTCGCCTATGCAGACCCAAGCCGGGCCGGTTATTGCAGGCAACACCAATACCGGCACAATATGTATGGCCTTTTTTGCCGCTACGGGGCCGCAGGTGCCACCAACCGTATAAACAACGGTATCCATACCGCCACTTGAAGAAATGAGCACCCCGGTGGTAGCTCCGATACTTGCGATTGCCGTATTGGTCAACGACCAACTGCCACCTGCAATCGAGTCCGTATAGATGATGCCCGTCTCGCCTGTAGTGCAGAAGCTGTCGGGGCCTACAACGATGCCGGGGTTGGGTGCCGGCAGGACAGTAACCACGATAGTGGTAGTGTCTGAGAACCAACCGTCGGATACCGTCACCCGGAAAGAATCCGTCCCTACAAAGCCTGTTGCAGGTGTATAGCTGAGTCCGGTGGGCGTGATTGTTGTTCCGGTAGAAAGGGTACTGTAGCTAACGGTTGCGCTACCGTGATATGGCCCCCCGATTAAGGTCCAAGTCTCCATCTGGTCTAGATCGGGGTCGTTTACCGAGAGATAGCTATTGATGGGTCTGGCAGATGTGTCTCCACAAACGGAAAACGATTGGTGATGGCCACTTGCAAAGGCAGGTGCATGGGCGTCGAATACGATTTCCCTAACCCGATAGTTGAATGCGTCGGCAATGTATAAGTTGCCTAACATGTCGGTCCTCATTCCGTCAACATCGTTCACTTCTGCTGCGGTTGAGGGTCCGCCGTCGCCGGCAAAAGCTGCGGTACCGTTGCCGGCAAGAGTTGAGATGGTTCCGGAAACGCTGATTTTCCGGATTCGGTAATTATTCTCGTCCGAGAAGTATACGTTGCCCGCATTGTCCACGCACATACCTAACGGTGTGCCCATTTCCGCCAGGGTTGCTGAGCCGCCATCACCTGAAAAACCTGAAGTGCCGGTGCCCGCAATGGTCGAAATGATACCGGCTGCATTCACTTTGCGGATTGCATAATTGAGCCCCCCTGCAATGTAAATGGCGCCGGTGGTATCGATTGAAATCTGTCCCGGATAATTCAGGGATGCCGCCGTTGCCGCTCCGCCATCGCCGGTGTAGCCTATGGTGCCATTGCCCACAACTGTCGTTATGATGCCCGTGGATGCCGTCACTTTACGTATGCGTTGGTTTTGGTTGTCGGTGATATAGATATTGCCGGCAATATCGGCGACCACGTAGGTGGGTATCCAAAGTTTGGCGGCCGTTGCAGCACCTCCGTCTCCTAAGAATCCGAACGAACTTTGCCCCGCATAAGTCGAAATCACTCCCATTGGCGAAATTTTCCTTACTCGGTTGTTCCCACAGTCGGCAACAAACAGGTTGCCAGCCGTATCAAGCGCAAGCCCATAGGGTTGGTAAAGCTTGGCTGCCGTTGCCGCCCCGCCGTCGCCCCCGAATCCGGCCGTACCGGTGCCTGCAACCGTTGTCAGGATGCCCGCTGCACTCACCTTCCGCACCCTGTTGTTGTTGTATTCCGAGAAGTAGATGTTTCCGCTTGCATCTACAACCACATCGCCGGGATAGTTGGTCGTAGCGGCAGTCGCCATTCCGCCATCGCCGGTATAGCCCAATACCCCATTTCCAGCAACGGTCTTGATGGTTTGCCCAAATGAGGAGAACCACGACAAGCACCAAATGGCAACCATTATCCGCTTCATAAATATCTATTTATGGGTTCAAGTTACACTATACTGAGTACAATTCAAAATTCAATATTATCTACAGGTGTTCAATAGGCCTATTTGACCGCCATCCTCGCCGTGTCGTAGTTGGATTACGCCAAAAAAGCGACGGGCGGCCATCACCGGCCGCCCATCGCTAAATGCATAAAGCCTCTGACTACTTCGCCATCACAACCACCCGGTTGCGCCATTCGCGGTTGCCGTAGCGGAGGGTGACGATATACATCCCTGGTTGGGCATTGATTTCAACGGTTTCGATAGGATGAGCTATCCCCTTCGCCACAAAGACCTCTCTCCCCGATACATCGGTTACCGTCAGGGTAATGCTTTTGCCAATAATATCCGACGGTAAGGCGACATGGAATTGTCCATATCCCGGATTGGGGTACATGTCAAATTCGTCATCGCCCGAAGCAACCGCTGGAACCGCATCTATGGAGTCGCATACATGCTCCGTTGGGATGACTACGACTACCTCTGACGTAGATGTTCCGCAAACGTTGGTGACGGAGTAGCTGACCGTATCGATGCTGCCCGAAGTGACACCCGATAGCACATTGCCCAACAAGGAGGCGTTGCCATTAGATACCGACCAAGTACCACCCGCAGGCAGGCCTGAAAGCGTATCGTGTTTGCCGGCACACACATAGGAAATTCCGGATGCTTCTGCATGAAGCATTGTGTCAACTGCAACCACCAAACTCACCGCAGCGGTGCCGCAATTGTTGGTGACGGTGTAGAAAACGGTGTCTAAACCTGACGTTTTTCCACTCAGTAGCCCGGAAGCCGATATCAAAGCCACATTGGTATCTGCTACGCTCCATACCCCTCCAATTGTAGTGTCGGTATATATTGAAGGCATAGCAGCACACACCATGCCGGATCCCGTAATGGCCGACGCGTATGGCTGAGGAAGAACGTTCAAATTGTGCTGCACGGCTGCCATGCCGCAACCATTGGTCACGGTATAGGTTACGGCATAAACACCCGGCGCAATGCCGGTTACAACGCCGTTAGTGCCAATTATGGCTCCGGTTCCCGATATCGACCAATCGCCGCCCGCAATAGGGTCGGTAAGGGTGTCGGTCGTGCCCGCACAAAGACTGTCTTTCCCCATCACCATTCCCGAAGTCGGAAGGGCGTTTACGGAGATGGTCTGTACGGTATGGCAACCCGTGGGCAATGAATACGTAACCGTATCTGTCCCGGGCAATACCCCCGCTGCTATACCGGTACCTATACCGATAGACAAGTTTCCATTGTTTGCCGTCCAAGTGCCGCCCAATGTGGCATCGGTCAGCGTATCGGTTGCGCCCACGCACACGGTGGCGGAACCGCCAATTGCTGCCGGCATCGGATTCACCGTTATGGTAGCAGCCGTGCTGCAACCCGTGGGTAGTGTGTAGGTGACTGTGTCGATACCCGTCGAGTTGCCGGAAAGCATACCGGTCGAGCTATCGATAGTCGCAAAGCTGTTGGAAGCCGTCCAAATGCCACCGGCAGACATGTCGCTAAGAGATATCCCCGAGCCTGC
>CAIVHI010000101.1 GCA_903905685.1 uncultured Bacteroidota bacterium
CGGGAATGCCATCGCCATCGAAGTCGGGACATCCTCGCGCGTCGCCCGCCCGCCCCGAAGCAAATACGCAGTCGTCGAAGCGATCTTTAATGCCATCACCATCCAAGTCCCTATTGTTCTCAATGAGGTATTTCAACCCTATTGTTATGCCGTATGACTGGTAGGACACGCTCTTGAACCCTTCAAAAAGTGATGTATACGAACCCGAACGGTCAGTAAGCCTCCACCCCGCGGAGCGGTTGTTTTGAAGGTTTACCGGGAAATTATCGGAATAGGAGAACCCGGCCGACACCATGAGGTTGGATGTAACGTAGTAAGCCGCATCGAGCTGCGCCACAGCCCCCAAGCCCGGCAACCTATAAGTCACGTTTCCGGCTGGTGACGTAGGATGAACCTGATTGCCGACATTCAGCCCCTCGCCCGATTTGATGGCATAGTAATAGGTTTGATCACGCACATTGGCAGGAGTTATCGCGTACGCATACCCTGATGCATACCCTACTGATGAGGCGGTGGTATTGTAGTAGTAGTTTTTATTCTGGGTATTGAGCGCGTAAATAGCGCCGTAATCGAACACGGCATTTGTGCTATAGGCTGCTCGGCTATATACATCGAGTACACCTCCCAAACCCCCGGTTATCAGAAAAGACTTGCCTAACTGATACCTATATTTAAACATGACGGGCAGGTTAAGGCAACCAAACTTAACGCTTTCCACAAAGCTTCCCGTATGGCTACCGGTTGCCGAAGTGTTGTTTTCAGTCACTATTTGGCGATAGTCGTTACCCCACGCATCGGTGCCGTGATACTCTACGTGAAAGCTATCCAACCCGAATTTCCCGGAGTAGTTGGCGTAGGCAACACCAACCGAGATTCCCCATTGTTTTTGAGAGCCCCAAAACCTGACCACGTTTGCTCCAAAGCCGCTACCTGTACCCGTACGGATGGAGGAATTTTTCATGGCCGAAGCCCCCTTCATATAGTCGGCCCCATAGCCCGCGAATGACGGGCCGGAAGCATTTGCCAATGATGCGCCCCAAAAACCATTGGCCTCGATGCAGTAAACCGGGAGTTTTCTCTTCGCAACCTGCACCAACGTACTGTCTTGCGCAATTGCCGCCGTTGGTAGGGCTAATGCCCAGAGCAATACTCGAAATAGGTACATTGCGCGTAGCGGGCCCAAGCTTTTACTTTTTTATGAATTTAACGGAAATAGAACTGCCGTCGGCACCGACAACTTTAAGGTAATACACTCCCGATGTCCAACTTGCCACATCGAATTGGAAAAGCGATGCACTGCCACCAGTTGCGGACACTTGCCTACCGGCAGCATCAACAACGGAAAGTTGATGACCCTGAACTACATCATCATTGATTTTGACATTCAATTTGTCGGACACGGGATCGGGGAAGACCGACAACGCAATGCGGCCACTTGATGCCGGGCTTGGCGTACCCCGATGTTGGAGTGCTTCACCGTTGAAGTATGCTTTTTGATACAACGTTGCAGGAACTCCGTTGAAATCGGATTTCCAAGTAGTTTGAACCCAGAACCTATAGGTCGCCGTGTCGTCAATGGTTATGGCTTCTCCGTTTTCATTGATGGTGGAGTCTCCAAGTACCAGTTCTTGGTTGCGCTGGGTATCTAGCGGTGGCGATTTCCGGTTATAAAGCAAGTGGGGTGTTAGCGTATTCTTGTCATCATAACCCCACAAATATTCGTAATCGACTACAGTGTCGAAACAAATTATGGAATAGAACGCATTTTTAGGGGCTTCTTTAAACAAGAGCGGCAATGGCTGAGACACCGGCGAACCTGTAGTACCGGTAACTTCAAAATACGCGGTATCGGATACGGCACATCCCGAGCCAAATTCACTTCGAGCCAAGACCCAGAGTGCTCGAGTACCGACGCTATCGAAGGAAGCCACAGCATGGGTACTCAGGAAGTGGGTGGAATTCAACAGGTTCAATGTAGTGTCGCCAATAGAAACACCCGAAGTGGCACCCCATTTGTATTTGATGGAGGAAGTGTCTCCGGCTGCGGACGCAACGAAATTGCAATATTGTCGGCCGGCATAAATTACTCCGGAAGCGGCATTCTCAACCGCCGTGCCCGACATGGATATGGTGTCGCCCGATGGAAGTTTTAGAAGGGAAATGGTTGGCTTTGAGGGTTTGGGGTTCACGATGATATCGATTTCATCGGAACTATGGCAAACGTTTGCAGCCGTCGCGGTATCGGTGATCGTGAAATTGATTTGAAGCGTATCGATCAGAGCATATCCATTCGATGACACGAAGCCCGACACCACCGAAGTATCGCCGGCACTAATAGCAATTCCCGAGCCGTTGCCGCTGTACAGTTTGGAATGGGGATAGCCTTGCACAGCCCATGAAAAACCAATATGGCTCGGAGAATCGTTGGTATTGGACGTTGCGGAAAAATCTACTCCGTCTCCACTACATACCGGAGGCAATGAGTTGACGGCCAATTTTGGAACAGGGCGGATAGTCAATGAGTCGAAACCGATACTGTAACAGGAAGGGAAGTTTGGATTGTGGGCGGCGAACGAAGGACGGTAATATATGGTGTCAATAAATACAATAGTGGAAGTGAACGTATTCCCGTTACTCAATACCGTGGTCCTATAGGCACCCGTGCCCACCATTCCAGTGCCCAAAATTCCAACACTCGTATCTGCGGACCACGACACTACACACCCGGACGTATAGGAGAGGAAGTTGACCGAAACGGGAACGCCACTGCATACTACGGTATCCAAAGAGCCTATCAACACCGGTACGGGATTCAAGGTGTCGGTTACGGAACCCGTTGCGAAACAGACATCGTCATTGAGCGAATAGTTATACTTTACATAGTGTTGGCCGGTGTCAGAGTTGTAGAGGCGTTCCGATATGGTATTGGAGTAGCCGTTAATAGGGGTTGGTGAAATACCCTGAACGGTATCTCGCCTCCAACCATAGTTGAGGAATGTACCCACGCCCCGGCTAGTGCAAATGAGGTCATGAACAATGGAATCGCCACTGCAAATAGTCTTTCCCGAAACGGGCTCAAGAGTGAGTTGCGGCCGCACCGTTATCTTGAAGGTCTGCACAGCCGAATCGACGCACGTCTTTGCTGCAGTATTTATATAGCCGTGATATTCATATCGCGCCGTAGCGGTACCGAAACCGGTGATTTGCACCGATTGGAACGAGGGTATGCTGTCGGTACCCATGGTGTCGGCCCCAATACCTACACCACCTACTTGGCTCCACATGACGTGCACAACGGTATCCGGGGGCTGGAATTGTATAGCTGCCTGCGGGCTACCGCCACATATCTGCAAATCGTTCAGGGCGGCCACCACTGGTCTGGGTTCCACACAAATCAAGAAAGAGTCCGGCAGGCAGGGAGTGGAGTCGGAGGCAAAGTGTAGGTATGGCCGCACCATAACATGAACGGTATCCGGGAAGGTTCCGGCATTAACGAAAGTAAACGGACAGACGGAACCTGCGCGAACCGAGTCGGCTCCCACTCTCCACGTGTAAGTCAACGAGTCACCTGCCACTTGGACACTGTAGTATTTTGATGACGTTGTACTGTCGCAGACCACATCGGGAACCATTGAATGGGCGGTATTGTAGAGGATGTGCCCAAGGGTATCTACCAAGTATGCGGGTATCCCCGGGCAGGTACCGATATAGGGAGTAATGATTATGGTGTCTACGATATCGGCCAAAGAATCGTTTTTGACCATGAATGAGCCCAATTTGAATGGCCCCCCATGCGAGGTGTCGGTACCGGAACCACTAAAGCCTAAAGTATTTAGTGGATGGAAATTAGTCCAGGTGAAATATGTGTTAATACTGTCGGTTGGGCCGGAGATGGATATGGAATCGGCAGTTTGACCGTTGTTATAAAAGCGGTTGGTAACGGCGCCAACTTGCGGCGTCGGTATCACCAAAACCGTATCGGTGAGGGCATAGCCACAGCCGTTGGCGGAGTCGTTGATGGAAATAAAAATGGTGTCTACAGTATTGTCGGACGAAATTATGGGGGAAAGCGTTGGAAAAGAATCTGACGTGTTGCTATTGAGAGCCGCCAACGGTACAGATAGGTTGGCACCGTGATTTTGAGAAATGTGCCAAATGGCTTGAGTAGGTGCTGCTACTGCCGAGGCAGCACTCGGCAAAAAGGCGGCAATTGCACCATCGTTACATATGGCATCTTTAAACGATGGA
>CAIVHI010000102.1 GCA_903905685.1 uncultured Bacteroidota bacterium
ATTTTTTGGGATTTAGACGTTGAAGAAAAGCATCGCCATTGCCTATCAAGGCGGCGTGCACATAACCCAATTTCAATAAATCTGCCTTATTTGCCGCAGCTTGTGTTTCCGCCCTCAACAAATTGGCTTCTGCCTCCCTAACGTCTGTTAGGGTGCCCAAACCTGCCGCATAGAGTGCCTGCTGGCGGCCATATGCTTGGCGGGCGGCCAATAGACCAACGGGCAATTCCAGAGCAATTTTTTGGGCTGCATCGCGCCGGGCATCTACTTGGTGCAGCAGGGAATTCATGGTGTTTACCTCTCCTGCAATCGCCGCCCGCTGTTCATCAGCCACTTTTTCACTTTCGGTTATCAAGTCGCGGTGGTGGCGAATATCAAAAAGGTCGAACGTGGCCGAGATGCCTACCATGTAGTTGAAGCTCCCATAAGGCATGGAAAGGCTTAAACCGCCGGCATCCGCATTTGCAGGAAAACCCGACTCGGACAATCCGGAAAACCGGTACCAGTATGCCCCATTTAAGCCGAACTTCGGCAGGGTCTTGAGAAGGCGCGTGCGGTAGGTTTGTTTCGATGCCTCCACCGAGGCGTTAAATACTTGTAGCAAAGGATGCCCAAACTGCACGGAATCGATCGGCTCCTTCCCATCAATATTTGGGTTGCCCTCACTGTATAGCAACATGGTATCGGGTAGCTCCCCTTGAAGTGGCAAACCAGTGAATTCCGTAAGTTTCGCCTCGCAAATCCGAACGTCGGCCTCCGAACGGATTTTAGAAATCTTGGCTTCCGACAATAAGGCGGCGGCTTCCGAAGTATCTACGCCGGGACGCAAACCATTCATTACCAATGACCGAACCGAAACGAGAACCGAAGCCAAACGGGCGACGTCATCGGAGAGAATAGTGGAAATTTTAACTGCAGCCATCCAATCGAAATAAGTGAGTGCCGCATTCTGAACTGCGTTGTACTTTTCGGCTTCCAGTTGTGCTCGAGCTAAAGACGTGCCCGCCGCTGCGGCGGCTTTAATAGATTGCTTGTAGCCGAAATCGAAAAATTCCCATTGCAGATAGGCGATGGATAGGTTTCCCGTATTTAAATCGCTATTGGCGCTCTTGGTATTGCCACCTGTAATTGAAGGCACCACGCCCAATGGGAAATATCCCCCATATCCGGCATTGACGGTGCCCGCATCGGTCTGATTCTGAACCGTGAGACTGGGGAGCAGGTAGCCTGCCGTTGTATGTTCCCGGGCTTGAAAAACGCTCAATCCCGCTTCACTATGTCGAATTACGGGATAGTGGTCCAAGGTGCTTTGGACGACTTCCCCCAGCGTAACGGTCTTGGCACAGGCGACTCCCGGCAGCACCAACAGGAAAATCCCCATGAAAGTCTTTAGACTTGGAAATACCATAAAATAGCATTACTTTTTTTCGCAATGCGCCGTGCATCATAGATGCGGCATGGCAAATTGCACATTAAACAAAATATTGAGGTACTCCGCAATAAACGAGGAGCATAATGGAAGGGAAAAATCAGCACGCCTCAGGCGGACCGCGCGAGGACAAATTAAATACCGGTGAGGAAACCGGCACCGACACCCACAGGCCTAAATATTGATGTGACCCAATAAGTGCTGCGGCCGGAAGCGCAAACGAGCCCCCGGCAACTATGAAGAACGTTGAATTCTCGGTGACTTTTGACCGTATAACGTACTTAGACCGGTGAGAATCGGAAAACGGGGTAGTTAATGAGCGAGGTAACGGTCTTTCAGCACGTGTTAGATGCACCAATGAAACAACAGCCCCTCCTCTTGGCATGACGGAAGGCGCATCATGCCGCACAGGCTGCACCAACCAGCCCAAAACCCATAGCAATATGTAGAACAATGCCTTCACTTACTTATTGCTTTTTGCATCTCATGATGCTTAGCGACAATAGGGATTCTACCCCCTACTGCTCCAATGCGCGAATGCTCCTAAACATTCGCCTCCAGCGCATGTCATGGAAAATGCCACCCTTGCCGTAGGAGAACCATACAAACCAAGCCTTACCCACCACATGGTCAATGGGCACGAAACCCCAGTAACGGGAATCGGCCGAATTATCGCGGTTGTCGCCCATCATCCAGTAGTAGTCCATTTTGAACGTGTACGAAGTGGTCTCTTTATCGTTGATAAAAATCTTTCCCTCCTTTACGACCAACTTGTTGCCCTCATAATTCGCAATCACTCGAGCATAGAGCGAAATGTTCTGCGGGGTAAGGGCAACGGTAGCACCCTCTTTCGGAATGGTCACAGGGCCGTAGTTGTCGCGGTTCCATTTAAAGTTGGCCGTATCTTGAGGATAGGCCCAATCGAAAGTTGCCCCTTTGGGGAACGTAAAGGGAGCTACCGACAATACGTTGGGTTGTTTCCTGACGACATCTACCAAATCGTTTTCAATATTCAGGATGTAGCTGTTGCGGTCATCGCCGGGATATTCCTCGATTTTATTTTCTTCCAGGAACTCATCCGAAAAATGGTTGCCGTTTGTGCGGACAATGTAGTTAAGCTTCGAATGCGGGAACATTGGAGCCTTTTCGTTGTTCACATAAACGATTCCGTCCCTAACTTCCACAATATCGCCTGGCAGGCCAATATTACGCTTGATGAAATTCTCTTCCTTATCTACAGGGCGCGATAAAATGGTGTAGGAACTCTTGACCAGGTCTCGATTGTAGCCATTGCGACGCAGGAGTGAATAGTAGTCTTCATCTTGTTGAACTTCGAGGGCAACGGTATCGCCGGCGGGAAAGTTGAACACCACGACATCGTAGCGTTCGATTTTGCCAAAACCGGGCCAGCGGTGGTAACCCCATTTTACGGCTTCGGTATACGACTTACCACCCGTAATAGGCA
>CAIVHI010000103.1 GCA_903905685.1 uncultured Bacteroidota bacterium
AAAAACACCCGCATTGTTCCTCACACAGTGGTGTTCTTCGTTGATGCCGGTATAGGAAATCGGCATGTTGTATCCGGCAAATTCTGCCATTTTTGCGCCCAGAGCTATGTGCTTCTGCGTAAACGGAGTGGTCTTCATCTTTATGTTTTTATGTGCGTTTGCAAAAGTAATCTTTAATTGGGCGTTTGGTATAGGGTGGGCGTTGCAATATGGCCCTATTTCATGCCCAATTCGGTCACAGCCAACCGTTTTTTTCATATTGGTCGAAACCAATCCGCATGGCGTTTCGCACATCCGCAATAACTTGTTCGTCCGTTTTTTTGATGTGGAAACAGGCCTTGCCTTTCAACAGCTTCATGAATTCGGGCGAAAGTTGCGGTGCAACTTTATCGGGGTTGCAATAAACCGGCATGTAGTAGAATCCTACATAATTGCTTTGAACGATGATGCCGGCAAAGTTGATGCGTTCCCTTGGGCGGCCGGCAACCACCACCGGTTTGTTGGTCCATAAATCATACTTGCCTTCCATGTCGAATACGGCAATCATATTGCCGGCCTCAAAGGGCTTCATTTCCGCTTTGAGGGTATTGAAAATGCAGAGTAGTTCGGGTTGAGTGAGTTTTGCCATAGGCGATATCTGCCGAATTGAACTTCTTTTTTGGAGACATTGCCACATTTTGGCTGTAATTTCCGTGTTCGGCCTCAAAAATATGACTTAATGGCATTAATTTTAGCATGGTTTAGATATTGTACTGTTACTACTCTCAAAAAAGCTCGAAACATGAATCAAAACGAATTTCGCAAATACGCCATCAAGCACCGCGGCATGAGCAGCCTTACTTTCGACAGCTATACGTCGTCGTTCAACACGCCCAATGCACTCACGCCCTACATCATTGAGGAGCGCCCTATGAATGTAGCATCCATGGACGTGTTTTCCCGCCTCATGATGGACCGCATCATCTTTTTGGGTGAGCCCATCAATGATTATGTGGCCAACATCGTTACGGCACAGTTGCTGTTTCTGGAAAGCACCGACCGCACTCGCGACATCCAAATGTACCTCAACAGTCCGGGCGGCAGCGTGTATGCAGGTTTGGGCATCTACGACACCATGCAGATCATTACCCCCGATGTATCTACCATCTGCACCGGCATCGCAGCATCTATGGCTGCAGTATTGATGTGCGCCGGCACCAACGGCAAGCGTACTGCATTGAAGCACAGCCGCGTCATGATTCACCAGCCCTTGGGTGGTGCCGAAGGCCAAGCCAGCGACATCGAAATAACGGCTCGTGAAATTTCAAAACTGAAAAAGGAACTCTACGACATCATCGCCAGTCACTCCGGACAGCCTTTCGAAAAAGTATCTCGCGACAGCGACCGCGACTACTGGATGACTGCCGCCGAAGCTAAAGAATATGGAATGGTGGATGAGGTGCTGGAACGCAATCCGAGGAAAGCGCCAATTGGCGATTCCTCCATCTAAGGCACCGCATTAGGAAATTCAATAGGGCTAACCGCGCAGTTGCACCAACTGCGTGGTTAGCCTTTTTAAGGATGGTACCACCCGCAAGCGTGGAATTATTGTATTAAATTTGCCCTCCCCGCACAAAAAACGGAACCGTATTGCGCCTAAAATCGTTGGAAATAAAAGGGTTCAAGTCCTTTGCCGATAAAACGGTCGTTCTTCTCGACAATCCCATTACGGGTATTGTTGGGCCTAATGGTTGCGGCAAGTCCAATATCGTGGACGCCATTCGTTGGGTGATTGGGGAGCACAAAATCAAGGCGTTGCGGTCAGACAACTTGGAAGACCTTATCTTTAATGGTTCGCGCACGCGGGCGGCATCGGGCTTGGCCGAGGTGTCGCTCACGTTCGAGAATACCCGAAACCTGCTTCCTACCGACTTTACGTCGGTCACCATCACCCGCAAGTTCTACAAAAATGGGGAGAGCGAATACCGCCTCAACGATGTGTCGTGCCGCCTAAAAGACATCCACAACCTGTTCCTCGATACCGGCGTAAGCAACGACTCCTATGCCATCATCGAGCTGGGGATGGTGGACGACATTATTAAAGACAAGGAAGGGGCACGCCGACGCATGTTGGAGCAGGCCGCCGGGATTTCGATATACAAGACGCGAAAAAAAGAGGCCAAACAGAAACTTGACCTGACTGAGGGCGACATTTCCCGAATCGAAGACCTGTTGTTCGAAATCGGCAACAACCTGCGGACTCTGGAGAGCCAGGCGAAAAAGGCCGAAAAATTCCGCGTCATCAAGAATGAGTACAAAGACATCAGTATAGAATTGGCCAAGGCATCGTTGGAGGACTTCAACGATGCCTACAAGCGGCTTAATGAGCAGCACGAAGCCGAGACCGATAAGAAAATGGCTCTCGACGCACTGCTGGCGCGCGAAGAGGCCGAGGTGGAGCGTGAAAAGTTGAAACTCATCAACGACGAACGTGAACTGAACAGCCTTCAAAAACTGTTTAACGAGCTCACCAATAAAATCCGCCAAACCGAGAGCGACAAAAAGCTGGCGGTGCAGAAGTTGGAGCACTTGCGGGAGCGGGAAAACAACGTTAAAATATTTTTGGCCGGTGCCGACGGGCAGTCCATCAAACTTGCGGAAGCAGTGGCTTTGTCGGAACAACAAATTGGCGTGGAGACCATCACTTTGGAATTGCTCCGAAAGGATCTGGAATCCTTGAAACAGGCTGTTGAAGACAAGAAAATGGCATTCGATGAGAAAAAGAAGGCGGTAGAGCAGTTGCGGGGCGAACATCAAGCCAAGCAGCGGTTGCAGTTTGATGCAGAGAAGAAGTTGGCAGTGGCCGATACCTCCATCACCAACCTGCAAAAATCTGTACAACAGATACTTGACGAAAAAGGCCAGCGCGCGCGCCAAATAGCCGACATCGGTAGAGACTCGGAAGAGACCAAGGCCAAACTGGATGCCAAGAAAACGGAGTTGGAAGTGCTGATAGCCAGGCAGGAAGCCACCAAGGCCGAAATTTTGGCGCATCAGGAGCATCTGGAAGAGGTAAGGGTGCGCCTTAACGACGAAAACCGAAAGGCCGACTCCAAGAAAAACGAATACGACCTGCTGAAGTCGCTGGTGGACAGCTTGGAAGGCTACCCGGACAGCATCAAGTTTTTAAAGCGCAATAAGGAGTGGAACTCGAACGCCCCGTTGCTCTCGGACGTGCTGGTGGTGCGGCCTGAATACCGTACTGCATTGGAGAACGTGCTCGATGCCTACCTCAACTACTATGTGGTGGCGAATGCCGGCGAGGCCGCGGTAGCCGTGTCATTGCTTGCAAAGAACAAAAAAGGCAAGGCAAACTTCTTCCTGCTGGACGGCATCCCTGAACATTCGCAAGTGATGAGTAACGCACCGCAGGGTACTGTAGCTGCATTGAGCACATTGACGGTGGATGAACCCTACCGCCGGTTGGCCGAGCAGTTGTTGGGCAAGGTATCTATTACCGAAGGAGATGCCGATTTGGCAAAGATTAACCTTGAACCCGGGATGGTGGTGGCCCACAAGGCGGGTAGTGCCGTGCGTGGGCAATTCACCTATGGAGGCGGTTCGGTAGGGCTGTTTGAGGGCAACAAAATTGGTCGTGCCAAAAACTTGGAGCGTCTGGGATTGGAAATCAAGGACCTTGCTGAAATTACGGGCGGGCTGCGCAAGCAATTCGAGGAGCTGAAGACGAAACTCGCGGCACTCCATGCAAGCCTTAACGACCGCAGCATAGATCAAACCCGCCAAGAGGTGAACCGCCTACAGAGCCACTTGGGCAATTTGGCTCATCGCACCGAAAACTTCGAACAACTCAATGCCGCAGGGGAACGTCGCATTGCCGATATCCAAAAGCAGATGGAGGACAACCAGGCCGCCATTGCTGTGACCCGCGCCGGTGCCGAAAAAATAGCCGGTGAACTTGCTGCCTTGCAAGCCGCCATCGGCGAAGCCGA
>CAIVHI010000104.1 GCA_903905685.1 uncultured Bacteroidota bacterium
AACATTATGTCGGCAAACATCAGGAAACTGGCCGTTGCCGATGCAGACATCAAAATAGCAGCCATCATAAAAACCTTATCCAAGTAGCCATGAACGTGTACCATATCAAAAACGTGTATTTCTTGGGCATCGGCGGCATAGGCATGAGCGCACTGGCCCGCTTTTTTAGGGAACGTGGCGCGTTGGTTTCGGGCTACGACAAGACACCCACCGCACTCACTGCCCAATTGGAGCAGGAGGGCATGGCCATTCACTACACCGACGACCCGGCCCTGGCCGATGCCGCCGCGCAACTCGTAGTGTATACTCCCGCCATTCCGAAAGACCATAGGGAATACAACGACTACTTGGTAAAGGGCTATCCTGTATATAAGCGCAGCGACGTATTGCAATGGATAACCGAAGCCTTCTTTGCGGTAACCGTTGCCGGCACGCACGGCAAAACCACCATCTCCACCATGACTGCCTACCTGCTTCGGGAGGCCGGCAAAGGATGCAACGCCTTCCTGGGTGGAATTTCGGCCAACTACGACACCAACTATTGGAGTAGCCCCGAAAACACCACTGTGGTGGAGGCCGACGAATATGACCGCAGCTTCTTGAAACTGCGCCCCGACGTGGCCGTTCTTACTGCCATGGACCCCGACCACTTGGACATTTACGGCACCGCCGAAGCCATGGAAGAGGCATTCATTGCCTATACCCACAACATCAAGCCGGGAGGCACCCTCATTGTGAAAAAAGGCCTGCACCGCAGTGACGAACTCCAGGCCGACAACACCATTACCTACGCACTCAACGATGCAACCGCCGATGTGCACGCCGCCAACATCAGGATAATGGACGGCAATTTCATGTTCGACATGGTTTGGAAGGATGGCGGCATTGCAGACATCACCTTGGGTATAGGCGGCTTGCACAATGTGGAGAACGCCCTTGCGGCAGTAACGGCTGCACGTATGGCAGGGGTGGACGAAGGCAAGGTCGGGACTGCACTGGCAGCATTCAAGGGCGTGAAACGCCGCTTTGAATACATTGTAAGGACACCCGACATGGTCTATATAGACGACTACGCGCACCACCCCGCCGAATTGGAAGCATTGCTGGGCAGTGCCAAAAGGCTGTATCCCGGCCGCAAATGCGTGGTGTGCTTCCAGCCGCACCTCTTCAGCCGCACCCGCGACTTTGCCGCAGGCTTCACCAAAAGCCTCGACATGGCCGACGAAGTACTGCTGCTCGACATTTACCCTGCGCGCGAACTCCCAATTCCCGGAGTAGAATCGCAGATGCTGCTCGACGGCCTCCACCATGCCGCAGGCAGCATAGTGACCAAGGAAGGCTTGCTGGAATATGTAAAAAACAATCCCCTGCAATTGCTGGTAACGGCCGGAGCGGGAGACATCGACAAACTGGTTCAACCCATAGCCAACATACTGAACGGAAAATAAATCATGGAAGGGAAACGCAAAATATCGATACGCAAAGTGCTACAGGCATTCACCACACTCGTGGTGACGTTAGGTTGCATTGTGGCCATCGTGGGCGCATCCCGGATAGACGACAAGAAGTTGTTGAAAAACGTAGCGGTACACATCAAAAACAACAAGAAGTACCACTTCATAGAGCAAAACGAAATTTTGGATGAAGCCATTGGCAACCGCCACGTAGACATACTGCATACCCCACTGGGCCGGCTCGACCTGCAAAGCATGGAAGAAGTGCTGCGTGCCGACCCTTGGATTGCAGATGTTCAGGTATTTGTGGACAACGATGCGACCCTCAACATCTTCGTGACGCAACGCATACCGGTGATGCGGGTATTCCCACAGCACGGCAACAGTTTCTATATCGATTCTTCATTGAGCATCATGCCATTGTCGCCCAATTATGTTTACTACACCACCGTGGTGGCCAATTTTCCCGATGCCCTGGCCGACACATCGGCGAGGAGATTGAAGAAAGAACTGTACAGCTTGGTATGCAAAATCCAGTCGGACACCTTTTGGAACAACCAGATATCGCAAATAGATGTAGACACCAACTACACGTTCGACCTGATACCGGTGCTGGGCAATCAGAAAATCGTTTTCGGCGATACCTCGCAGATGACCGAAAAATTCGATAACCTGTTCGCATTCTACAACAAAGTTTTGAACCGTATTGGGTGGGACAAGTATGACGTGCTGGATTTGAGGTTCCGCAATCAAGTGGTGGCCTCGCCATCGCTACCCTATCATGGTCCGGTGGACCACGCCGTTGCCACCATGAACTGGATAACCAGCATTGTGGAGACCGAGGCCAAGAACGAAGCAGTGGACTCTACAGCCAACGATGACGACGACCAACCCGCTGGCAAGCCCGTAGCAACCGATACCGCCACAGCCCACAGCCCGGCAAAGCCGGCAACGCCGAAACCCGCTGAAAAAAAAGAACCCCCCACGAAAAAAAGACGGCAAGGCCGACAAAAAAGATAAAGCCGAACCAAAGGCTAAAAAGAAGGGAAAACAGCCGGACAAACACCGGTAACGCACACCTAAAAAACCATTCTCCAAATCAACGAAAACGTTTAAAAACACTAAATATCTAACGCAATGAACACAAAAGAGCAACCGATAATCGTCGGTCTGGACATCGGAACTACAAAGGTTGTAGCCATTGCCGGCCGTAAAAACGAGTATGGCAAGCTGGAAATCCTAGGATTCGGGTGGGCCGAATCGCAGGGGGTAAACCACGGGGTCGTACTGAACATTGAGCAATGCACGAGGTCGATAGATGCGGCCATCAATGCATGCCTGAAGTCGAACCCGAATCTTGACGTGAAAGAAGTTTACGTAGGGATTGCCGGCAAGCACATCAAGAGCATGCAGACCCGCGGCGACCGGGTGCGTACCGACACTGACAGCGAAATCTGCAAAGAAGACATCGAATTGCTTATTCGCGACCAGCAGCAAACCTACATTCCTGCGGGCGACAAGATCATCGACATCATTCCCCAAGAATTCACGGTAGACGGCACCACCAATATCGTAGACCCGGTGGGCATGAGTGGGGTTAAGATTGGCGCCAACTTCCACGTCATCACGGCCGACCGCAATGCCATCCGCAACATCACCCGTTGTGTGGAAAGGGCAACATTGGTGCCCCGCGACCTCATCCTGCAGCCCTTGGCATCGGCATTGGCTGTAATGAACGAAGACGACTTGGAAGCCGGCGTAGCCATTGTGGACATTGGCGGTGGCACCACCGACATGGCCGTGTTTTATGAAGGGATATTGAAGCACACTTGCGTCATACCGTTTGGCGGCGTCAACATCACCGAAGACATCAAGTTGGGGCTCAACGTATTGCGCGCCCAAGCAGAACAAATGAAGGTTCATTACGGGTCGGCACTCCCGGGCGAAGCCAATCCTAACGCCTTCATTACGATTCCCGGCCTGAAAGGGCTCCCGGCACGCGAAATCTCGGTAACCAACCTGGCCCACATCATTGAGGCCCGCATGGTGGAAATCTTGGACCATGTGCTGCTGCAACTGAGGCAGGCAGGACTGGAAAAAAGGCTTTTCGGCGGCATCATTCTGACCGGTGGCGGATCTCAGTTGAAAAACCTGAGGCAGCTTACCGAATTTGTAACCGGCATAGGCACCCGAATAGGCTTGCCCAATGAGCACCTCACCGCAGGCGAACACAGCAAAATATTGATGAACCCCAGCTACTCTACCTGCATTGGCTTGATACTGCGAGGCTACCACGAATATGAGACCGGCTCTATGAGGTTTGTAGGCGACCACGGAAACGTGGAGCGCGGCAAGCAGCCCAAGGCCGTGGAGCCCACCGTGGAAGTGGCACCCGTGGCCGACACCACCCCGGCAGTGGCCGACGACTGGAACGATAGCTCTGAAACCGGAGGCCAGGTTGCAGGCGATAAAGGGAAAGGCAGCCAGAAAATCAATGGATGGCTGGATAAAGTAAAAATCGGAATATTCAAATTTTTCGAAGAAATTGACGACCAAGACCTCAATAAAATCAAAAATTAGGGTTTATACAACCGGGATAGCAACAACTATCGATATTTTTTACCATTTTTGACACCACCACAACCAACCATTAAATTTCATTAGTCAACAACTAAAACACAACCATATGATTCACTTCGAAATTCCCAAAAACCAGTCTTCCATCATCAAAGTCATCGGCGTTGGCGGCGGTGGCAGCAATGCTGTCAACTATATGCATGGGCTGGGCATCGACAAAGTCGATTTCGTAGTCTGCAACACCGATATCCAGGCATTGGCCTTGAGTCCGGTAGCGAACAAAATCCAACTTGGCCCACACCTGACTCAGGGCTTGGGTGCCGGTGCCAATCCCGAAATCGGCAAACAGGCGAGTGAAGAAAGCTTGGAAGACATCTCCAAAATACTGAAGGTGAACACCCGCATGGCGTTCATTACCGCAGGCATGGGCGGCGGCACCGGCACGGGTGGCGCACCGGTGGTTTCCAAAATCTGCAAAGATTTGGGCATCCTCACCGTGGGCATCGTTACGCTTCCATTCAGCTATGAAGGCAAGCGTCGCATGAAGCAGGCGGAGGAAGGCATAGAGCGCATGAGGGAAAATGTGGACACCATACTGGTGATTTCCAATGATAAGCTCCGTCAGCAATTCGGCAATCTCCCCTTCACCAAGGCGTTTGCCAAGGCAGACGACATCTTGGCCACGGCGGCCAAGTGCATCACCGACGTCATCAACACCACCGGCCAAATCAACGTGGACTTTGCCGATGTATGCACCGTAATGAAGAACGGCGGCGTAGCAATCTTGGGTAGCGCATCGGTAGCGGGCGAAAACCGCGCACTCGATGCCGTTGAACAAGCATTGAATTCGCCACTGTTGAGCGATAGCGACATCTCCGGCGCAAAATGGATTCTCCTCAACATCAATTCCTCGCAAGGGGAATTTGAGCACACGATGGATGAAATGGAAGCCGTACAGGCCTACGTGCAGCAAATGGCCGGCGACGACTGCAACGTCATCTTGGGCGTAGGTCATGACCCGACCTTGAACGACCGCATCTCAGTGACCGTCATTGCAACCGGCTTCCCCCATAAAGACATCGTCTATGAATCGCCCAACAAGAACAGCGCGAAGCCTGAAAACGAAAAGAAAGTTGTAGTGGAATTGGGACAGGAAATACCCGTTGTGGATACCGTGCGCACCGAGCCAAGCTACACCTCTTACCCTACGGCAACCATCCAGCCCAACCTCAACCCCTACATGGCAGATTCCTATCCCTGGAAAACGCCGATTCAGGACACCAAACCGGCCGAACCTACCGCCGACCCGCTGCACATCACCTTGACCCTGCACGAACCGGGTATTCCCGAGCCTCCGAAGGCCGAGGTGGCAACCGAGCCCTATAAAGCTGCCGAGGAACCGGCACCATCAGAGCCCCTGTTCAAATTGACCATCAGGGAAGACCTGGCTGCCGAAGCCCCCGCATACCGCCCAGCCGAAAGGGTGGTGAGCGATGAGGAAGCCGAAGAACGCCGCCAATTTGAGGAGCGCAAACGCGCCTTGGAAATGAGGGCTGAAAGACTGCGTGCATACAGCTTCAACCTAGGCGCTACCAACGACAACCGCGACGACATGGAAAGCGTGCCCGCCTATTTGCGCAAAAACAAGAAATTGGACGGCGTAGCCGGCTCGCAAGACAACTACTACAGCGGTTACAGCGTGGGTAGCAACGACCCCAACAACCCCAATACTACCATCCAGACCATCAATACGTTCTTGGACGGGCACATCGTGGATTGATTTTACGACAAACTCCAACAACAGAAAAAAATCCCCGGAAAGCACCCGGGGATTTTTTATTGGACGAAGGGAACGACGCATATCAAGTTGTATGACCTCATTTCATAGATTTGTACCTGTCATTATGGATAACGAACACCTTGACGAGCAACTGCCCGATGGCACCGATCAAGAAGACTTGGAGACCCTGCTGGAATGGGGCGAGGCATTTGAGCAATCGGGGCACGGCACCTTACTGATAACCATGGGCGAATGGCTTTGTTATGGCTTGGCGGGCGTAGCCGTACTGCTCCTGTTTGCCATCCATAAGACCTACCCGTTCAGTGTTTTGACCAAGCTGTTCTCCGACGACACGGTATATAATGGCACCGGACCCCGCAACTTCAATTTTCTGGTTGTGGCCCTATATGGCTGCTACTTGCTGATTCCCATGGCGTTGGCACTACTTGGCAGGGCGTTGCAATTGATAAACGCCCGCAATGGCCTGCTACGCGACGGTGGCGAACAAGTGCGCGATATTGCAGAACGCCTACATCAACGTCGGCTGAACCAATCGGACAGCCCCACTACCAAAACCGGCAACCGCAGGCTGGCCAAATGGTCTAATGCCATTGGCAAGGGTTCTGACGTGAACGACATGGCCAACCCCGGCTTTGGAGACTGAGCGGCATTAAATCGTTAACAACTTTCCCTATTTTTGTTACCGGAAAGTGAAGCAAAAGCTTCAAAATCATAACTTGCCGCAAATTGTGATAGCGCTATGGAACTGTTCGACAAAATAGCTGAGACTACCGCCTTTATTTCGGGCCGCATTGCCCACCAGCCAAAAGTTGGGGTGATTTTGGGAAGCGGCTTGGGAAGCTTGGCCGAAATCATGGAGAAAGAGGTTTTCATCCCCTACCATTCCATACCGCATTTCCCGGTTTCTACCGTGGAAGGCCACGCCGGAGCCTTGATTTTCGGCAAGTTGTCGGGTGTAGATACGGTGTTGATGGCCGGTAGGTTCCACTACTATGAAGGCTACGATATGGCCGAGCTCACATTCCCGGTACGGGTTATGAAGGCTTTGGGCGTAGAGACATTGATGGTGTCGAATGCAGCAGGTGGCATGAATACCTCCTTTAAAATTGGGGATTTGATGATTATTACCGACCACATCAACCTGTTTCCCGAGCATCCCTTGCGCGGGCGCAACGATGAGCGGCTGGGCACCCGGTTTCCCGACATGAGCGAACCGTATGACAAACACCTTGTAGCCGCAGCCAAAAACATAGCGGCCGAAATGGGGATAGACGTCAAATCGGGCGTCTACATTGGGCTTCAGGGCCCCACCTTCGAGACCCCTGCCGAATACCGTTGGCTGCACGTGATAGGTGGAGATGCCGTAGGCATGAGTACGGTGCCCGAGGTGATTGTGGCGCGTCATGGAGGCATGAGGGTATTCGCAGTGTCCGTCATCACAGATTTGGGCATCAGCGATGAACCCATAAAAATAACCCACGAAGAAGTGCTGGAAGCTGCCGGCGAGGCCGCACCCAAAATGGCGGCCCTCGTGCAAGGGTTGATAAAGATGCTCTAGTGTCTTGTCAATCTGAAATTGTCGGATAAAGGCGTTTGAGCTTTACACGAGCTGTTTCATTTGAGAACTGCCAGTTTATAGTTGCTTCTTTATTATTTCGATCGTTCTGCCAAGCAGTAACTTCTTGCTTCATTGTAGAGAGATCGCCAATTCTCCGATTGAGGCATTGCCTTGTCAATACGTTTAACTCTATTTCAGCCATGTTCAGCCAACTCCCGTGCTTAGGTGTGTGAATGAACTCGAATCTATCCCATATCCTTTTAGCTTCATGAGGAGGAAACGTTTCGTACAGAGCCGCAGGCTTGTGTGTATTCAGATTATCGCTGACCAATCTGATCTTGTGCGCTGTGGGGTAATGGATATCAGCTATTTCCTTTATTAGTATCGCCCAATCCCTTTTAGTCTTGCGTTCAGTTACCGTTACAAATCGTTTGCCTGTCAGCGGCTCGTTGACCATAAAAATATTGGCGACACCACATCGTTCGTATTCAAAATCCTCCCTCGCATCGTAGTCAGGGGTTCTATTGAGCGGCAGTCTGGTTTCCTTGATAAGTTGCTTGGGAGACTCATCCATGCAGACTACCGGCAAAGTCTGGTCGTACGGCATTTTGTAAACATCCAATACCATTTCCATATTGGCAACAAAATCGCTGCTTTCCAATGGGGGTATTACCCAGCCTTTAACTCTCCACGGTTTAATTTCGTTTTTTTTAGAACCCTTCTTACTGTTTCATAAGACACATCTTCAACGTACTTAAGCTCAACCATTTTATCTGCAAGCATACGCAAAGACCAGCGTGCATAACCCTCTGGGGCCTTACTGCAACTTAGCGCAACCAAATGGGCTTCAAAATCACCATCTGTTTTTATGTCTTTGACCTCTGGATAAGCCTTTCGATCTATGCATGCTTCAAATCCTTCTTCAACAAACCGCTCTTTTAATCGCTCCACTGTTTTAGTAGTAATCTGAAGAATCTGAGCTATTTGCTCGTTGCTTACCCTGTCACCTAGCTCTCCTTCATCACAGTTTAGCAATATGCAGGCATTGCGAAATTGAAGGGAACTATGCTTGCCTTTTTTCATTACCGCTTGCAGTTGCACCCTTTCATCTGATGTCAATGAAACCTTATAACGTACCATCGTTTTTGGATGGTAAAGTTACAAATATTAATTTAGCAGACAAAATTAAATTGACGTGACACTAGTTCTAATGGACATTAAAAACCCCAGCTCCTATGGCTGGGGTTTCTTATTATATGCTGAGATGGTTTGTTATGAAGGCTTTCATCCTTTGATCAATGGTCAAAGTATCCAGGAAAATTTCCTGAAAATTTTTGAACGACTTTGGATGGGTATCTGATTCAAAAAGTTTTTTGG
>CAIVHI010000105.1 GCA_903905685.1 uncultured Bacteroidota bacterium
GAACACCAATGTGAACCCGGCCAACAGGATGGTGAGCGCGATTTCGTTGGGTGTTTTTTGCCGTGAGGCACCTTCCACCAAGGCAATCATTTTGTCCAAAAAGCTTTCACCGGGCTCGGTGGTCACTTTCACCTTAATGCGGTCGGACAATACTTTGGTACCGCCGGTTACCGACGACTTGTCGCCGCCCGATTCCCGTATCACGGGTGCAGATTCACCGGTGATGGCCGATTCATCGATGGTAGCTATGCCCTCGATTATTTCGCCATCGGTGGGGATGATGTCGCCGGTTTCGCAGATGAAGTAATCGCCCTTGCTAAGTTGCGATGACGACACGATTTGGATTTCATCCAAGAACATTTCGCCTACCAAATTCAGCTTCTTGGCGGGAGTATCCTGACGGGTTTTGCGCAGCGATGCGGCTTGGGCCTTGCCCCTGGCCTCAGCAAGTGCCTCGGCGAAGTTGGCAAACAGCAGCGTGAGCAGGAGGATGAAGAATATGAGCAGGTTGTAGGCCAGCGAGCCCTGACCGGTCTCTCCGCCCATAATGCGGATACAGACCATCAGCATCACCGCCGTGCCCACCTCCACGGTGAACATCACCGGATTGCGGAACTGGTATTTTGGATTCAGTTTGATGAAGGAATGCTTTATAGCCTCAATCACCAAATCGCTCCTGAACAGACTTTCTTTATTATTCTCTATCATTGTTGATGTTTTTATGAATATTATTTGAAGAACGACCGGCGTTATTGGTGCATTTTCATCCATTCGGCAATTGGGCCGAGGGCCAGGGCAGGGAAGAAGGCCAAGGCTGCAATGATGACTTTCACGGCAAATACCAGCAAGCCGAAGGTGCCCGTATCGGTCTTCAAGGTGCCGCTACCTACGGGAATGAACTTTTTGCCCGCCAGCAATCCCGCTATGGCCACCGGACCGATGATGGGCAGGAACCTGGAAAACAGGAGCACTATGCCCGTGCTGATGTTCCAAAACGGATTGTTGTCGGCCAAGCCTTCAAAGCCGCTGCCGTTGTTGGCAGATGAAGACGTGTATTGGTACAGCATCTCGCTAAAGCCATGGTATCCCGGATTGTTGAGCCAGCCGGCTGCATTGTGCTTGCCCGCCGCATCGGCAAACCACCAACCCATGTCGGTATTGTAGGCCGTGAAATAGGAAGCCACAGCCGTGCCCGCCAAAATGAGGAGCGGGTGGAAGAGGGCGATGATCATGGCTATCTTCATTTCGCGCGCTTCAATCTTTTTGCCGCCGAATTCAGGCGTCCGGCCCACCATGAGGCCGCCTATAAATACGGCCAAGATGACATAGATGAAGAAATTGAGGAAGCCCACGCCCACGCCGCCGTAGAAAGAGTTGACCATCATGCCCAGCATCATGTTCATGCCCGAAACCGGCATAAAGCTGTCGTGCATGGCATTGACCGAGCCTGTGGAAATGACGGTGGTGGCGATGCTCCAGAATGCCGAAGCCACTGCGCCAAACCGTACCTCTTTACCCTCCATGTTGCCACCGGGTTGGGCAATACCCATTTTGCCGATGTTGGGGTTGCCGGCCAGCTCGGCCTGCAAAGCCGGTACCACCAGCATGAGGAAGCCGACCGTCATGACGCCCCAGAACACCCAAGCCAGTTTGCGCTTGTTGGCATAGAAGCCGAAGGCGAACACCATCGCGAAGGGCAACAACACTTGCGCCAGCAACTGCACCATCCCGGTAATGTAATTCGGGTTCTCCAGTGGGTGGGCCGAATTGGCTCCGAAGAAGCCGCCACCATTGGTGCCCACGTGCTTGATGGCCACAAAGGCCGCAACCGGCCCGCGACTCACGTGCATGGTGTCGCCCTGAACCGACATCATTGTGTCGATGCCTTTGAACGTCATTGGGGTGCCTTCAAACACATGGACCATGGCTATCACAACGCAAATGGGCAACAGTATGCGCGTGCAGCTTTTGATGAAGTAGTTGTAGAAATTGCCCAGCTTGTCGGTAGTACGGTCTTTCAACGCATTGAAAACCACTGCCGCCGCCGCCATGCCGGTTGCTGCCGACACGAATTGCAGAAACATGAGCGCGAACACCTGCGAGAAATAGGACACCCCGGTTTCGCCACTGTATTGTTGCAAGTTGCAGTTCACGAGGAAGGAAATGGCGGTGTTCCAAGCCAAATCGGGAGTCATGTTAGGGTTGTGGTCGGGGTTCATGGGAAGCCAGCTTTGGTTGAGCAGACAGAACATGGCCCAAAGGAACCAGACCAGATTGAGGGTAAGGAGCACCACGAGGTGTTGCTTCCAGTTCATTTCCCTATTGGCATCGATTCGGGAAATCTTGAAAAAAAGTTTTTCGATGGGATTGAAAATAGAGTCGGTCCAAACGCGATTGCCGCCGTATACCTTGGCAATATACTTGCCGAGGGGTACCGCCAGCAGCAGCGTGGCTACGAAGATGACTACAATGCCCAGAATTTGAGGATACATATCAAATGGATTTTACAGTTAGAATTTTTCGGGATGAACCAATACATAGACCATGTAGACAAACGTCAACAGGCCGATGATAAATAATGCTGTCATAGAAAAATGGAGTGTTTTTAATGGGTGATGAAGCAGGTGTTTTGCGTCGCGGGACCAAGACCGGCGCAATTAGATTTTCTCGAACCAATCGATGGATTTGTAAAGAAGGCCAAAGCCGAGTAGGGTGCCGATGATGAGTATGATGGTTGTTGCCATGATGATGTATGGCCGGGGAATTAACCGGTCGACATCACTAAGCCAAATTGCATGCCCAAGGGCCCATTAGTTATCTGAAATTCATGTAACTAATTGATTTGTAGTTGTTTATAGTCGTATTTGGCGCGCGCGCCTTTGCCATGCAGACGGGGCAACCCTATCAAATTGATAGGGTCGTTATCAATTTGAGAATGCTCGGGTCGGCAATCCATGCATTTGGCGCAACGGCGAAGCATTGGAGCCAAGAATAGGTGGGTTGTACCAATGGGGTGGGCGTGGGGATGGGCCTGCGCAACGTTTATTTCAATCCGTATTCGTCCAGTTTCCGATATAGCGTAGCCACGCCGATGTCGAGCAGGCGGGCGGCTTCGGCTTTGTTGCCCTTGGTGTGGGCCAATACCTTCTGAATGTGTTGCTGTTCTATAGTGGCCAAGTGCAGCGGGTTGTGCTTGGCCGTGCAATGTTGGAAGGCTACGGGCAGGTTTTTTAATTGGATGGTTTCGGTGTCTTCCAAGATTACGGCTCGTTCCATCACGTTTTTCAGCTCGCGCACGTTGCCCTTCCATTCTTGGCGTTTGAGGGCTTCAAGGGCTTCTTTAGACAGTTGATGCACGTTTTTATGGGCCTTGGCGGCATATTTGTCCAAGAAGTACGTGGCCAGCAAAGGGATGTCTTCCACCCGCTCGGCCAGAGACGGCAGCTCTATGGTGAACACCGCAATGCGGTAATAGAGGTCGCTGCGGAATCGCCCTTCGGCTATCTCTTGTTGCAGGTCGCGGTTGGTGGCTGCAATGATGCGTAAACTGGTTTTCTGTTCCTTGGTGTCGCCCACGCGGATATAGGTGCCGTTTTCGAGTAGGCGCAAGAGCTTGGGCTGCAACGACATAGGCAGTTCCCCTATCTCGTCCAGAAACAGCGTTCCGTCCTTGGCTTCTTCCACCAATCCTTTCTTATCCCTTGCCGCACCGGTAAAGGCCCCCGCCTTGTGGCCGAACAACTCACTCTCCATGAGGTCTTTGCTGAACGTGGCACAATTGAGGGCCACAAATGCATGTCGGGCATAGGTGCTGCCGTTGTGAATGGCCTGCGCGAATACTTCCTTGCCCGTGCCCGTTTGGCCGGTGAGGAGTACGGCGGCATCCGTAGGGGCTACCCGCTTGGCAAGTTGCACGGCATCGAGCAATGCCGCACAATTGCCGATAATGCTTTCAAAACCATACTTTATCGTTGCCGTCTCATGGTGCAGTGTAGCTTGGGTAGATGCCGCATATTCCGCAGCACGACTTAATAGCGGGATGATTTTGTCGTTGTCGTCGCCCTTTACCAAGTAGTCGAACGCCCCGTTTTTGATGGCACGTACACCGTCGGGGATGTTGCCATAGGCTGTGAGCAGGACAATGGCTGCATCGGGATGCTTTTCTTTCACTTCTTTCGTGAAGTCCACACCGTTGCCGTCCGGCAGTTTTACATCGCAAAGCACAATATCGAAATGTTGTTTGGACAATATCGACCGGCCGGCGGCAAGTGTAGCCACGTCGCACACCTTGTAGCCCTCCAATGCAATAATGCGTTTCAGGAGTGCCCTCAGTTTTTCTTCGTCGTCAATTATCAGGATATTGGCCAATGAGGCTTGGTTTTGAGTTCGCAAAGCTATAGCCAATACTCAATATTGCGTTAGGTTTGCACTTCAAATGTTGGGGTTTTGAGATATCCATTTGGTTTCCATGCACATCACTGCGTTGCGCGTTGCGCCGCAATGCTGGGGGTCATCTTGTTTTTTGCAGCTCTTGTCCACGCCCAAGACACGATCTATGTTTCGCGACAAGGGGAACAGTTGAAGAATTTTTATTGGAGTATGGACGTGGAGCACCTTTGGCTGCGCGGGTACCCCATCGACTGGGAAACCGGTAAGCCACGTCGGGAGCATGTATATTACGAAAAGGGGCATTCGCACTGCAGCGCATTTACAGCCGCCGCCTGCAAAAGGTTGGGCATCTACATACTGCGTCCACCTGCGCATACGGCCAAGCTGCTCGCCAATGCCCAATACGATTGGTTGGACTCCGATGAGGCGCTGCAATCGGGGTGGCGGCCAATTGTCGACACATTGGTTGCGGGCCAATTCTTGGAAGCCCAAAGGCATGCCGATGAAGGTGAGGTTGTAGTTGCCGTGTGTCAAAATCCCGATTTGGGCAAGCCGGGTCACATTGCTTTGGTGCTTCCCGAAAAGATTGATGCCGCCTATGTGGCTCACAATGGGCCGGTGATAATACAGGCGGGTAAGAACAATTACAGCCGCACAACGCTCCTGGAGGGGTTCAAGAACCACTTGCATGGTGCCTATCATCAGGAAATCAGGTTTTACCGCAATATCCAAGTGCCGCGTGCGGGGGCAGTAAGGTAGGTGGTCTATTTTTTGGGATGTCTTGCAGGTTGGGGAACTGTAATTTTCAGTTAAAAAATTACAGTTCCAGCCTTAAGAATAGCCTATACAGCAATACTGACAGCCATCAGCGATTGTAAAGCGCAAAGGCGTTAATTTAGACCGATAAACCGATGGACTTGACACAGCCGACAAAGAAAGTGGTTGCACGATTGGTGGATGCCGGCAAAGAGTATAAAGCCGGCGATACAGTAATTACGGCCTTGCAGGCGAGTACTGTAGACCTTACCTCGGGCGAGTTGACGTTGATCATCGGTCCTTCGGGCTCGGGCAAAACCACGCTGTTGTCGCTCATCGGGTGTGTGCTTTACCCGAGTTATGGTGAGGTTTGGATAGACGGGGTAAATGTGAGCAAGCTGGACGAGAAACGGCTGGCCGGCATCAGGTTGGAAAAAATAGGCTTCGTCTTTCAGAAGTTCAATTTGATTGCGCCGCTCACCGCACTGGAAAACGTCATGATGCCGCTCATCCTTCAGGGGGTTCCCGACAAAGATGCCAAAAAAAGGGCTGCTGCGGCATTGGAAAAAGTGGGCATGGGCGACCGCATGAAAAACCTCAGTAACGACCTCAGCGGAGGACAGCAACAGCGGGTTGCAATAGCGCGGGCCTTGGTGACCGATCCCGAAATGGTACTGTGCGACGAGCCAACGGCGTCGTTGGACATTAAAAGCGTGGGCATCGTCATGAAGGAGCTGCGGCAACTTGCCATGCAGGGCAAGGCTGTTGCCGTAGTTACCCACGACACCCGCCTCACCCCGTTTGCCGACCGCATCATTTACGTCATTGACGGGCATATATCCGACCAACCTATTGAAGAGGAAATTCCGAAAGCATAAATTTAGTATATGAAACGAGTGGTGATTCCAATACTTTGTGTGGCTTTGTTGGGGGGCTGCGCAGGCAATGCCGATAAAGGCAAGTCCGCTGCCGTCGAGCAGACGGCCACTACCGTTGTGAGCAGGGTGGTGGGCATAGGCAAGATTGAACCCGAGAGCGACATCATCCAACTGTCGTCGCCGGTGAGCGGCGTGGTCTCGAAGATTTTGAAAAAGGAGAACGATTCCGTTACAGCCGGTATGCCGATACTGGAATTGGACCATCAAACCGAAGTCGCGAAGGTGCTGCAACTCCAAAGTCAGGTGTCCACCCAGGCCGACCAAGTGAAGGCCGATGAAGCAGCCATTGAAGAATTTTCGGCGAAGTATGACAATGCCGTGGGCGAAACCGAACGCCTGAAGCGGCTGCTGGCCAAGGGGGCCGAGACGCAACAGGCGGTAGACGATGCTGCCACCAACCAAAAATCGTTCCAGTCAAACGTCAAGCGGTTGCAAGCCAATGTAGCGGTGGCTAAATGCCGGCTTGCCGAGACCAAGGCCGCCCTGCGGCTTGCCGAGGTGGAGCGCGACCAAAAAACTATTCGGTCTCCCGTAAATGGCAAAATATTGGAAATCTCCACGCTAATCGGTGGGTCGATAGATACCCGACAGTCGTTCGTACAGATAAGTCCTTGGAGCCCCACGATTGCGGTGTGCGAGATTGACGAATTGTATGCCGACAAAGTTGCCGTAGGGCAGCGCGCCTGGGTGCGCAATGTAGGGTCGGCCGACACGCTGGCTGTAGGCAAGGTATATTTTGCTTATGCCTTCCTGAAGAAGAAATCGCTGTTTACCGACCAGGCAGGCGAAAAGGAAGACCGCCGCGTGAGGACCATCAAAATCATGCTCGACCACCCCGAAAAGCTCTTGTTGAATGCGCGGGTGGAATGCGTGGTCGACATTTCCACAACCCCTAAACAATGACGTCATGTTGAAAATTGCATGGAAATTCATCCGGTTCGACAAGGCCAAGAGTATCGGCGTGGTGGTAGGGATATTGATAAGCACCTTCTTAATTGGGCAACAGTTGGGGGTATTCTTCTTTTTGTCGGGACTGATGGGGGCGCTGGCCACCGACGTGCGGGCCGACATTTGGGTGGTAGACGGCAAGACCAATGATGTGAACCAATTAGGTAGGTTGGATATCCGGAACCTACGGGCGGTGCAGGGCATTGATGGCGTAAAGGACGCGTTCCCACTCATCATTGCGGGTGCGGCCTGCAACTATAAAAACGGGACATCGGGCGCCATCACCCTCATTGGTGTAGATGCCGGCCGGGTGAGCTCGGTGTTGGCACCTGCAAAGATTACCGCC
>CAIVHI010000106.1 GCA_903905685.1 uncultured Bacteroidota bacterium
ACCCCCGGTCTTACTCCCGCCATACCCGACATGGCGACTGCCCAAACCATCTTCAACTTCTTTGCCGCAAATTGTTGCGCCAATCCCTCAACCGTAACCATAGACTATTGCATTTCCTTCCAATATTGCGAAGACGGTTGCTATGCACGCGCCCACAAAATGTGCTACCTGCTCAACAACAAGTACCACTATGCCACGCAAAAAGTATTCAGCTTCGCTTTGGGCTCCGACCGCCTGAGTGTGCATGCCGAAAAATGGGGCGGTTGCTGCGTCACTTGGTGGTATCATGTGGCCCCACTCGTTACCATCAACACGCCAAAGGGACCAAAGGCATATGTGTTCGACCCTGCCATGTTCGACACCCCCGTTCCGCTGGCATCGTGGCTGCACGCCCAAACCAGCCCCACCTGCTCTACGACCCCCAACGTGACGAGTATCAGCATCCAGCCCACATCGGCCTATGCACCCGAGGTTTACGGCCTAACCACTTTGTTTGCCACTGATCCGTTGTATGCCGACACCGATACCACGATGGTGAACTACCGCTCCTTGCATACCTGCCCCTGATTTGATGCCGAGTTCAACATATTGCCGGGTACTTGCCTGTTCGCTCCTTATGGCGGCAGCAAGTACCCGGCCCGTTTATGGCCAAACTGCCGCCAAAACGCAAAGAATGACCGTGAACGACATTCGGGACGACAGGCCGTCCGGTGAGTTGTTGGTCACTTTTGGCAAATCGCAACGGTTCTACAAATTGCCGCCCGGCAAATGCCGGCGCCACAACCTGCGCATACTTCGCCAAGCCCTCAAGTCGAGGCAGCCGGTGGATGTGGTATTGATACGGGCAAATTCGGACACGATTGTAGGGGTGCATCGGGTGGGTCGTGTCTTAGGTGCGGCTCAGAAGTAGGTGCGCACCGCGAATTCGAACTGGTCGATAAAGATTTTCTTGAAGGCGGTGATGTTGTTTTGCTCGTAAAACAGCAACATGGCTTTTTTGTAGCCCATCGAATCTACCGTTCTGAACGACAATGGGCAATGGTTGTGGTTCAGGAGTACGGCATTGCTCACGATTCTGGCCGTGCGCTTGTTGCCGTCGTTGAAGGGTTGGATGTAGGAAAGCAACACCAATACCAACAATGCCTTCTCAAAAACGTTGGTCTTGCCATTCACCAAGTTGCAGGTATCCGCGAGTGCTTCCCTGATTTGGAATTCGTTTTCGAGCGGCAGGTAGTTCGTGCCCGTAATACCGACCCTCCTCCTCCTGATGTTCCCATCCACCCCAAAATCTTTGATGAGGATGCTGTGGATATCTTCGATACCGGCCACCGACAACGGCTCCACATAGCCGGGATGCTCCAAAATGAAATCGAGGGCATACTTGAGGTTGAGCAACATGACGGCTTCTTCCAGCGTTTTGCCGTCGGCGGTTTTGCGCTCCTTCAGCAGCCGTTCGGTCTCCAACAGCGAGTAGGTATTCCCCTCTATTCGTGCCGACTTCCAGCTGAGGTCTATCGCGAGGCGCTCCTCTCCTTGGCATAGTGCATTGGCGACAGCCCGGAGATGTGGTCTGTAAAAGCCGCTTGGAGCGCCTCTAGCCGTTCAGATTCATCCGGCGTAAATAAGGAAACCGCACCTAAAACGACCGGGATGAGCTCGTGGTCGTACCTCTCTACGATTTTCCGTTCGTCTATTTCCTGTTGAAAGTAGGCCTCCAAATCTACCTCGTTCAGCAACCTGTAGGCAGGACCGATACGGTACTTGGTGCTGCGGCTTCTACCCGTTGCCGCCACCAATTGTTCCACCACCAACCGCTCCAGCACCCGTTTCACGGTAGCATAACCCATTCCGGAATGCAACGCCTCCTGTATTTCCTTTGACGACAGCAAAGGCCGGCTACCCAGAATATCCAGAATTTCATGCCTGGCGTCGTTCAATGATTTTCCCATAGGCCGGTTGTGGCTCACAAAGGTATTGGTTGCGGCTCAAAATGCGGTCTATGGGAGCCGCAACTGAGTTTGAAAGCCTATGGGTGTCGCACTTGATTTTTCGAATCATCCAAAATCCACATCGCGTTTACCCGGTATGATTGATTTGAATGCCGGGTAAACAAATGCGCCGATGCCGCCTTCAACTACGAATTTGTCCGGTTCCGACAACTGTTCTTTGGTAATCCATTGAAATCCTCCCGGTAGCACCAGCCAAACCGCCCTGCAAAGTAGCAATGCTACGACAATGACGAGAATGGAGATTTTAAATGCCAACCTTCCATAGTGGTCCACATTTTGGTGATGGCGGTTATGTTTGCTTCTCAACTTGAATTCCTTCGCTTCCTCCTCCCGCGCCACTGCGTCATCAAGGAGGGAGTACTTTTCCTTTATCGAACCGATATCTGCCATCTTTCACCAATTGACGAGATACTCAAACCGCATTTGCCTTGGCTGCATAATGTTGCTGAATCAGGTTGTTTGGAATAACGACGTGCTGGTTGTCCTTGCCGCCGTTTTTGTGCCACGTAATATACCATGGAGTATCGGGTTGGTGAGTCAACGCCGACAGTTGCAACCCGGTATAGCCGCTATACACTTCCCACACCTTGTCCAAAATCGGTTTTACTTCCTGACTCACCACTTCAGGTATCACCCGTTTCGAGCCATCGCCTGCAAGTATATCGATTGCCAGCGACCGGATAGGTTCAACACCATAATTTTTGAATTTGTGGTAGACTGCGGGACATACAGGCCCGTATTTCCAAGCCTCAACCGCTTCCGACAACAGCGGTTCACCGGTTAGGCCAAGATGCCACCCGTGGGCAATGTAGACCAGTTTAACCAACTTCATGGGTGACAATTCTACAGCCGTTTTGAAGGATTCCTTTAAGAAGTAATTTGCTACGCTTAATGGTGTTTCCATATATTTTCGCATTTAAAAATTCCCAAAAACACTTGGTGAAATTAGTGGAATTTTACTCATATTGTCGCAGGTTGGATAAGATTTTTGCAGAAAGGACGGGGTAAGAAACCTGGAACATACTGCAAGCGCGCAGAAGGAAATCTGTCGACACACGGCCGAAACTCAAGGCAGGCATGAACGCGCCTTTGATGTAAAACCTAAGAGTCGGTTGGGAACAATCGCCAAACATTAGGAAGTTACATCAATCTACATCAAGTTTCAGCCGCAAAGAACCGAACGAGACCTCAAGTATCAAAGCCAAAACCAATGAAAACCCTACACCTACCTACCTCGAATAGCTATTCGTGGAATACCAGCCCTTGGTGCGGCTGCGGTAAGGTGTGGTTCTGTAGCGATGCCGGGGCTTGTAGTAGTAGCCACCGCCGCCGCGATGCGGATGACGCCAAAAACTGAAGTGGTGGTACGTGTTGTTGTAGTAATGCCACGGCTTCAAAGAGTAGGAAGCGTGGTGTACCCGGTAGGACCTGTGCGCAGTTCCGCAACCGAAAACAAACACAATCAGCATCAGTACCGACAATAACAGTATTACCCTGCGTTTCATAACGCCGCTAAGATATAAAAATATCATCCCGAAAAAAGCATGTGGCCTTAAAACCGTACCGCTTTTCACACAAAAAAATTTTACAGTTGTTTAAGGATTTAATTTTTGGTCATTGATTATCGATATTTATAATACCCCTACTTTTGCATCATGAGCACTATAAACGCATTGAAACAACTGTTGAACGACCGTATCCTCATTATAGATGGAGCCATGGGCACCATGATTCAGCGTTATGGTTTGCAGGAGGCCGACTATCGCGGCGAGCGGTTTAAAGATTGGAATTGCGATGTGAAGGGCAACAACGATTTGTTGTGCCTTACGCGGCCCGACATCATTCGGGAAATACACATGCAGTACCTGAAAGCGGGTGCCAACATTTTGGAAACCAATACCTTCAATGGTCAGCGCATTTCGTTGGCCGACTATAATATGCAGTCGTTGGCCTACGAGGTAAACGTGGCAGCGGCCCGCGTGGCCAACGAAGCCATACAACAGTTCTGTGCCGAAACCGGCCAGTCGCCCGCCGACCGCTTCGTGGCCGGCGCTATTGGGCCTATGAACAAAACCCTATCGCTCTCGCCCGATGTAAACAATCCCGGCTACCGCTCCGTCACCTTCGATGAGGTGGCCGATGCTTATTACGAGCAGATTGCCGGATTGGTGGACGGCGGCGTATCTATCCTATTGATTGAAACCATTTTCGACACCCTCAATGCCAAAGCCGCCATTTATGCGGTTGGCAAATACTTCCGAGAGACCGGCAAGGAGCCTCTGCCCATCATGATTTCGGGCACCATCACCGATGCGTCGGGCCGCACGCTTAGCGGACAGACTTTAGAGGCATTCTATACGTCGGTAATGCACGCCGAGCCTTTGAGTATTGGGTTGAACTGCGCCTTGGGAGCCGCCGAAATGCGTCCCCACGTGGCCGAACTGTCAGACATCTGCTCCTGCTACGTAACCGCCTACCCCAATGCCGGCCTGCCGAATGCGATGGGTGAATATGACGAGACCCCGCAGCAGATGGCCGAAATCGTGGCCGGTTTTGCCCGCGAAGGCTATGTGAACATGCTGGGCGGCTGCTGCGGCACCACCCCCGAACACATCAAGGCCATTGCCGATGCCGTTAAAGACTTGAAGCCGAGGCCGTTGCCTGTGGTGGAGGAAACGCTGGCCTAGATGCGGCGGGACGATTGGCTGCAGCTATAGGATAACATTACCCTGATGCATCTAGGCTCGCCTATGCACTATATTTGCAATAGCAACAAAATATATCATCTTGTAGCACAACCAACACCGGCAGGTTCCCTACACAATAAGCCCCGCAATGAAGCCACACCTCTTTTTCGCCGCCGCCATCCTTTCGATATCCTCAATACGGGCAGCCTATGGCCAAGACACTGTCAAGATAACCGGCAGAATCGACAACCGAATGTCGGACACCCTGAAAATCAAGTACAACACCAGTAAGATTGCCTATTTCCCTACGGAGATAACATTAGTTACCGACAACAAAGGGCACTTTGCAACGGCATTTAATTTGCCGGCTCATGAATTTACAGCCGTGGAACTGTATCATGGCAGCCATATTGCCGAACTACTGCTACAGCCCGGCGACTCCCTCAGCCTGCGGGCCGACTGCTCACGCTTCGACAGCAGCATCACCTATAGTGGGCGCGGTGCGGCGGCTTCCAATTTCGTGGCATTGCACACCATAACCATGGGCAGGATGAACCAATACTCGGTGCGGGTGCGGGAAGCCATCAATAAGGAACCCGATGGTTTTTTGCCCGCCATAGACGCCGAAAAAAAGAAGGAATACGACTTTCTGGAACGTCACAAAAAGGGGCTGCCCGATAATTTCATCAAATATTGGCGTTCGTTTTACGAGTATTACAACTACTTCTTCACGGAGCAATACCCTCAGGTGCATCAGATGCTTAAGGTGCGCCACATCTCGGACACCATACCCGATACGAACTATACCGTGCTCTCGGGGCTGCCTATTAAGCTTCATGACGACTTATTGCAGTTGCCTCCCTACCTGCTCTACCTCACCGGCCTTTATGAAACGAAATTGAAGGCCGCAGGTTACACATTCCCGTTGAAGGACACGCTCCTGGCACGGCGGTTTCAAGACAGCGTGAACCACTTGGTGGCTTTGAACTTTCCGGCGAGGAGTGCCGAGTTCTACTTTGCACAGCAGCTTTATGGCAACTTGCGGGCGCAACCCCTGTGGGTTTCGCACCGCGATTACACCTACTTCACGGCAAGGTGGCCCAACAGCACCTACCTACCCCCCATTGACAAGCAATTGGCCATAGCCGAAAGATTGGCTCCCGGCATGCCGGCGCCAGACATCACGGTGACCACGGAAGCCGGTAAAACGGTAAAACTGTCTGACCTGAAAGGCAAAGTGGTATACATAGACTTCTGGGCCGGCTGGTGCAAGCAGTGTGTAGGCGAGCTGGTGAGGGGCCAAAAAATGAAAGTGCTGTTTAAAGACAAACCGGTGGAGTTCGTCAATCTGTCACTGAACGAAGACACCACTATGGACAATGGCCTGATACGCAAGTACAAATTGGAAGGCGGCTTCAAAACGCTTACAGGGGGTTGGAGTTCGGAAGAAATCCAACAATTTGCCGTTCAGTCGATACCGGCCTACTACCTTATCGATGCAGATGGAAAGATTGCGTTGCAACACGCGCCATCGCCCATGCAAAGCACCCAACTTTCCCTCGAAATTGGTAAGTTGTTGAAGTAAGGGGCCTAAAGCCTGTCGGCAACCCATTCCTTAAGCGTGCCGTTTTTTTCCGCCTTCACCACCTCGCCAAATGCCTTGCTTCTGGGAAAGGAGTGGTTCATCCGGTATACCTCAACTGCACAACGCATCCCTGCTATACAGTTGTCGAGTTGGGTGGGCTTGGTGGGAGATGGTGAAAGTGCATTTCTTACCCAACCCGCCATGTAGTAGGTACTGAGTCCCGGTACATCGCCAAAAACCCCGTCTATGCGCACATTGTGGGTGTAATTCAAATATGGGCATGCAGTCACCCACTCGGACAGGAAGTTTTCCGCAGGACCCACATCTACCCGCTCACCTTCCGTCTTTACCTTCTCCAACCAGTCGGCACACTTGAGTATGTCCTTTTCATATTTCTTGAAATCCGCCTTCTTTTCAAGGCTGTAGTCCAGAGGAACCGTGAATTTTTGTGCCGTTGCCGCGCCCAATGAGAGCCATAATGCGGCCATACCAAGAAATACAAACTTTTTCATA
>CAIVHI010000107.1 GCA_903905685.1 uncultured Bacteroidota bacterium
ATGCCATGCATATAGCCTAAAGAAAAACGCCTTAGAAGTTGGTCTCGGTCAGGGCATGTGTGCGTATCGCGCTATCGTGAACGCAAAGTTGGGCAAGCACTGATATTTTTGGGTTTCGTACTGTCTTCACATTGGCACGAAATTTCAGCGCTGAGGCGACCGGTTTCGTCCGCCTTTAACACTCGGGTGATTTCCGCTTTGCAATTATCCGTGGTGCGGACTTCCCGGTAGTGGTAGCAAGGGTAGCATCCAAAATTTGGGATGCTGTTATCCTCCAAAAAAGCCGGGCGGGCAGGGATGATGTCGGAGCGCAAAACTGCAATTTCCGGAAGAGACCAAAAGGTTTGTTCCACTCGTGACATAATGAAGGAGTACAGAACATCGGTATGGTTGATGCGGCGCGACTCCAATATGTATTTGTTTGTTACGTGGCCACCTATAAAGGTCGCGGCCTTATTTTGCTCCAGTTGGGTGGGAATGTTAGTCGTGTCGTTCCCGAGAACAATTTGGTTGCCGATGACTTGATTGGAGCGGTAGTCAGTACTCCCACTATTACCAAATTCTCGTAAGCCGTTGATGAAAATCGGAGTGTAATGTTAGGAGTCTTTTACATAAACATGAACGGCCGAAACTGTCCTTGGTGGCTATTGACCTCGCAGCTTCACGGCGGGAATCGTAGCACGCGATATGCAATGCCGGAATTGAGGCGAAGAAAAACGTCATTACGTTCATCGTTGCCTTTTGATTGCGATACCCGGTCCTCTCGAACCAACCTGCCCTTTAAGTTGACTTATGAGGTCAAGGGTTAGTCAGCAAAAGTTTTGGGTATGTTGGGGTCGGTTACGATGATGAAATCCCCTTGCTTTTTATACTTCGTCCAGTCTACCGTTGGGAAACTGTCGTCGCCGGCCGATGCGGAAATGATTAAAACCTTGGTTTTGGGGTTTGAAGATTTCAACTGAGCTACCACGCCAAATCCTTCGTCACTATGAAATCGCCCGTTCACCTGCATGATTTTCTTGGACTTATTCTTCTTCATGTACTGCGAAATAGAGTAGGCCATCGTGGCGTCCCAAAGCGACTGCGACGCATTCAGATTAAAGGCGTTGGCAGTCGCCTTCCCATCTGTAGGTGCGGCGGGGCTATGTCCCGACATCTCGGAAAGCTTATTGAAATACTCGCCGGTGGCGGTGTCGTATGGCAGTGGGCAAATGAAAGCCTTTGATTCTTCCGGCAATTCCTTCAATCCATCAGGCCCACGCTTGCCGGCCAGGTAGGCGTAACGGCCGGGGGCATTGGCGCATATCACCTCCATGTTGTTCTCCTTGGCAAAGGTCACCATCGGTTTGTAGTCGGGATAGTTGCTCCATGCACGAGAGTCCTTAATGAAGTTCTTCTCCCGCATGAAGCCTTTTAGGTATTCATTCATAATGGGTTGAACATCGCGGTCGAACATTTCCAAGGATAATGCCAAGTCGCCGCCAAATTTCAACTGCATGAGTTCCAAAACGGCTTTTTCCAGAAAATGGGTCACGCTGTCGTTATGTTCTTCGCCAAAAAACAACACATCGTAGTCTTTCATTTCTTGAACAATGCCTTTCAAGTTAACCTCCTTGCCCTGTTTCACAGAGTAAATCTTGTAATTGGCCTCGGTCAGTTTGTCTTGGGCTGAGGCGAGGCATGGAAGGAACAGGACGGAAAGCAGCAATTTCTTCATAATATGGTATAATATTTTTAGCGATTTCAAATAGTTGTGTCGAATTATGTGGCACTAAATCAGTACTCCAGTTCCACAACTCATCTTACACCACTGGGCCAAGTTTGGAAAGGAAACCTAAAAGAGCCAATTTTGAGGCAAATTTAGTAGAAGCGTTAATATTTCCACCGTTTATTTCGCGCCTTAAAATCTTACTAACCAATGACGCCTGAAAGGGAAGCCAAAGTTCGCAACGTGCTTAACCGCCGACAGTCCGACTTCACCGTAATACTGGAAAACGTATTTGACCCGCACAACATATCAGCAGTCATGCGCACGTGCGATGCGGTAGGGATTCAGGACGTCTACGTGCTCAATACCAAAATTCCCCGACACAAAAAATTTGGAAGCAAAAGTTCGTCAAGTGCGTTAGGTTGGTTGAGTATTTACCAGTTCGATGATGCCGAAGCATGCTTTGCGGCTGTGCGCCAAAGTTGCGACCATATTTATGCCACCCATTTGGGTACGCAGTCGGTATCGCTCTACGACATTGATTTTACCCAAAAAACGGCATTGGTTTTTGGCAACGAACATGCAGGAGTAACGGACGAGGCTCTAGCATTTTGCGATGGCAATTTCATCATCCCGCAATTCGGTATGGTGCAGTCTTTGAATATTTCGGTAGCCTGTGCGGTATCGCTTTATGAAGGGTTGCGCCAACGCGAACGGGCGGGATTCTATAACGGCACCTGCCGCCTTCCCGCCCCAAAAGCCAAGACATTGGCC
>CAIVHI010000108.1 GCA_903905685.1 uncultured Bacteroidota bacterium
AAATTTCAGGATAAGCGTGCTCCGTGTGTCTCCGGGTTTGATCCGTGGTTTGACGATGGTTAAAAAGGCGGCATGTCTGGCCAACGGGGAGCTAGGCTATTTAGTTGAACCTAAAGCCAAAGCAATCGTTGCTGCTTGTGACGAGACCCTGGCAGGAAAATTTTCCGATAACTGGCCGCTTGACGCGCTCCAGGGGGGTGCCGGAACTTCGACAAACATGAACGTAAACGAAGTGGTGGCCTACCGTGCTCACGTGCTGAATGGCGGCCAACTGACCGACGAGAAAAAGTCGGTTCACCCCAACGACGACGTGAACAAATCGCAGTCCTCCAACGACACCTTCCCCACGGCCATGCACATTGCAGCCTACAAGATGCTCATTGAAGTTACCCTGCCGGGCATCAAAAAACTACGAGACACCCTTGCGGAGAAATCGCTGGCCTATATGCACGTCGTCAAAATAGGCCGCACGCACTTCATGGATGCCACGCCACTTACCGTGGGTCAGGAATTGAGCGGCTATGTGTCGCAACTGGACCACGGTATGCGCGCCATCCACAACTCCCTGGCACACCTCTCCGAGCTCGCCTTGGGAGGCACTGCCGTAGGCACGGGCATCAATACGCCCAAAGGATATGCCGTAAAGGTGGCCGAAAACATTGCCAAACTCACCGGCCTACCCTTCGTTACCGCCGAGAACAAATTTGAGAGCCTCGCTGCCCACGATGCCATTGTGGAATCGCATGGCGCACTGAAAACCGTGGCCGTCAGCCTCATGAAGATTGCCAACGACATCCGCATGTTGAGCTCCGGCCCACGTTCGGGTATTGGCGAACTGCACATCCCCGACAACGAACCCGGTTCTTCCATCATGCCGGGCAAGGTAAACCCCACCCAGTGCGAGGCGTTGACCATGATTGCCGCACAAGTAATGGGTAACGACGTGGCCATCTCCATCGGCGGCTCCAACGGCCACTTCGAGCTGAACGTGTTCAAACCCATGATGATTTACAACTTCCTGCACAGCGCCCGCCTTATCGGCGAGGGCTGCGTTTCCTTCAACGACAAATGCGCCGTAGGATTGGAACCCCTGGAAGACAACATCCGCAAGCACGTGAACAATTCGCTGATGCTGGTGACTGCCCTCAACACCAAAATTGGCTACTACAAGGCAGCCGAGATTGCGCAAACCGCACACAAACAAGGCAAAACGCTCAAACAAACCGCCATCGACCTCGGCTACGTCACCGCTGAGCAATTTGACGAATGGGTAGACCCCAAGGACATGGTTGGAGATTTGGCTTAACCACTCCATTTTTCTACGTTCAAGGGGTTCGGCTTCGCAGGAGGCCGAACCCTTTGGCTTTTGGTGGATATATGACAACAAAAACCTTATTTTGCAATCAGGCACCCGCAACAACATGAAAGCACCCTCTCCGAAACGACAACTTGCCTTGGTGATTTCCCTGCTCTCACTCGCGGTATTTGCGGAGACCTCCCTACCCTATTGGGTGGCCACACATGCAGCAGATTCCGGCCATATCTTTCTCGGGCAGGTCTTTTCCACCTTCGACCAGAACATGTACTACTCCTTTATTCGGCAGGCGTTTAACGGGCACAACCTGATGAGCAACCACCTCACCTACCTGCCCAACGAACCCGCGTTCTTCAATCTGGAATTTTGGACTGTCGGTAACCTGCAAAGGATATTGCACACCGACGAAAATGGCATTTTTACCATTTGGAGATTCTTGGGTGCCCTCTCGCTGACGGCAGGCTTCGCGTTTCTGGCCCGACCATTTTTTGCCAATATTCAAAAAACAGCCACTGCCACTACCCTTTTTTTGTTTGCAGGTGGACTCAGTTTCCTGTACCTCATGCTCTTCAAGTTGGGCCGGCTGCCGGGGGCGCCCGATGTTCCATCGTTTATGGACCGCTCATCGGGCAGCATCTCAGCATTAGACAGTTGCACCCACTTGCTGCCCTACAACCAAATCCTATGCAATCCCAACATTGCTTGTGCAACCGGGCTGGTGCTGGTGGCATACGGCTGTTACTTCCGCGCCAATAGCACCACCTCGGGCCATTGGGTATGGGTTTCCGCATTACTGTTTGGTATACTTGGCTTTGTGCGCCCCTACGATGTGCTGCCGGCATTCGCGGTGCTGCCACTTTGTTATTGGGTTTCTTCTGAACCCGGCAGCAGGAATCTCCAACATTTCATAGGGCAAATGCTGCCACTCCTTGCCGTTGTGCCTTCCATTGTCTACGATTATTGGCTGTTCCACTACCACGACACGTTTCGGTCGTGGTCGGAGCAAGGCAATCCTGCCGAGGTCGTCCCTGGCATGTGGAGCCATTTTGCCAATTTCGGCGGGTTTGCATTGCTGGCTTTGGCGAGGGTGGCGTGCGCACGTAGTCAACCCCTCAACCGGCTGGAACGGCAACTACTGGTTTGGTTTGGGGCCACGTTTTTAATGAGTCATGCGGGAGCCATAACCGGCAAGATGTGTTGGAGCTTCCAGATTGGCGGTTACATGGCCGCCCCCCTGGCCCTGCTGGGCCTTAACATCAAATGGCGGCCCGGTAGCCCCCCTTATATCGTGAAGTGTGCAGGAATAGCCCTGATTGTGGCCATTGCGGTTGCGGGCAATTGGACCATTACCGCACACCGAATAAAGGAAATGCACAACCCATTAGGCCATGCGTTTGCTACAACAGATGAATGGATGGCCTACCAATGGCTCCAAACCCACAGTCGGCCAGATGAGGTGGTGTTTTCATCCACCTATACCTCTTCGCGCATTGCCAAGTATACCGACTTGAAAGTGGTTTTGGGTCACCCATTTGTTACGCCGCACTACAAAACAACTGCCGAACTTGCTGAGGCAGTAGCCACTAATGGCCAATTTTCCCCAAATGTCCTGCAAATCCTCCACCGCTTACATGCCGACTATATTTTTGCCGGCCCAGATGAAAAGGCATGGCAAAATCTGGATGCAACCGGCCTCGTTATGCCGGTTTATTCCAACTCAAGTGTGCGGGTATACCGGTTGGCCCAATGAGCGGGCGTTATTTCGCCGCCATGATTTCCTTGATTATTTTGAGATGGTGTGCGGTATGGACCTGTAAGAAACGCGCGGTTGGCTTCTTGTTCAAAATTCCCAATGCGGGATGTGGAAAATGCTGATTTTCGTGCAGCTTAGGCAGGGTCTCCACAATCTGGCGGGTGGCTGCAACACTTTCCGCCAAAAGGTCCTCATCATCAAATTTCTCGGGAGTGACCGATTTCGGTGCCTTGATTCGACCGCGAGGAATGAAGCCCAGGCCGAGTACGAGGATTCTTGTGGGCTTGTAAGCGCGCTTATAGTTTTGGGGATCGGTGGTGGCAGCAAACCCCAATATTTTGCGGATGCTCAGCAGGCAATGTTCCACATGCCATCCTACGGAGCCTTGCGACACGCGGGTGTCCGATTTCTTGGCATGTGGCACATAAGACTCCAGTTCGTTGAGGAGTGCGTTGAGGTTTTTCATGATTGCGGCGGAGATCGTTATTTCTTGAAGCTAAAGTACAATTTTTGGTATTACCCGGCC
>CAIVHI010000109.1 GCA_903905685.1 uncultured Bacteroidota bacterium
GTATATGTGGCTCACTTCTTCCGTTTTCCCATCCGGTTATAGAATCCTCGCAAATTTCAAATACCTTTGCTACGTCTGCCTGTTTAAGTTTGAGTTGTAACCTTCGGTTTTTGATATGCTCACCAATAACTTGCGGATTTTCAATTGTTTGTGATGGTCGCACTGTTTTTAACTCGATTCCGAAAAAAGCCAACGCAGGTATGGAGTTGCACAGCCCCGAGGAAATGCCCGAATAATTGCCCGATACCGAATTACAAGCTCCCCCCACCACCACGCTTCCGGTGCCGCCGGCCGAGTTGGAGCCGCCGCCGGCCACCACCGAATAGGCCGCCGATGCCGAGTTCATGTAGCCCCCGCCTACGGTGCTGAAGCCGTTCTGCGTGTCGTTGTTGAAACCGCCGGCTATCGTCCCGAAATTCGTGCAGGGGTTCAGGAAGTTGTTCCCGCCGCCGCCTATGGTGCCGAAGTTGTTGCCCGCCGCAATGAGGTTGTTGCAGCCCCCGGCCACCACCCCGTAACAGGAATAGTAGCCCGACATCGTGGCCGGATTGTAGAACGACGACACCGTGTTGCACCCGCCGCCACCTATGGCGTTGTAGCAGTTGCCCAGCGGCGCCGCCGGTACGGCCGACCACCCGCAGACGTAGTTGCAGCACCCGCCCGCCACCACGTTGGCATACGAATAGCACCCGATGTTGTTGGACAGGCCGCCGCCCACCACCGAGGCGTCGCCCGCCACCACGTTGGCGGCGCCGCCGCCTATGGCCGCCTGGGCGCCGGCCGCAGTGTTGAGGTAGCCCCCCGATGCGGTGGAATAAGCCCCCGAAGCCGTATTGCCGTAGCCCCCGCCAACCGTAGAATAGCCCGAACACGTCGTGTTGCAGAAACCACCGCCTATGGTGTTGTAGTTCGTGGCCGGACTGATGGTGTTGCACCCGCCACCGCCTATCACGCCGAAACACGCGAAATCGTTCGCCTCAGGTGTAGTCAGCGAAAGCACGGTATTGCAGCACTGCCCGAGGCGTAAAGCACGGCTTCGCCCCACTTCTTTAACCTGCGGTTTATGTTGCATGACTTGCATCTCGTTGAAAATGAATTATAGACAAAGTAAGAAAATATTTTTGTCAGCACCAAAAATTTGTCCTCCGGAACGGCCCCGCCCAGGCCTGCCTGCTGAGTTGGCGGTTGGGGTCTTTAATGGTGGCGCATTCGGTTCATGGCCGCAGCAGCGGTCGGGTTCCACGGGTTATCCCCGATGTATGTTTATAAGTTTGGTTGAACATGGCGTTGCGGGTTGACGGCCCCCTATCTAAATCACTCACATCAATGTATCTTTGCCGCCAAAATTGCAGCTTCATGCCGGATATTTCTTCAACATATATGTCAGACAGGATTTCGTTCACCGAATTCAAAAAAGCAGCGCTCGACGATTTCTTTTTGGCTGTGGCATCGCGCGAGGCCAGTCTGATAGGTAGAAGGGAGGTGCTCACCGGCAAAGCCAAATTCGGCATTTTCGGGGATGGAAAGGAGTTGGCCCAAATAGCACTGGCCAAATGCATGCAGCCCGGCGACATCCGCTCGGGCTACTACCGCGACCAAACGTTGATGTTTGCCACCGGCATGAGCGACATCGAAAAATTCTTCGCACAATTGTTTGCCGACCCCGATGTGGCCCGAGAGCCGTCATCGGCAGGCCGCCAAATGAACGGCCATTATGCCACCCGCTGGCTCGACGACCACGGCAACTGGAAAGACCTTACCCAAGCACCCCAATCCAGCAGCGACATCTCACCCACCGCCGGCCAAATGGTGCGCGGCTTGGGCTTGGCTTATGCCTCCAAACTGTACCGTAATGCAGACAACCTTGCATCGGGCTTCGAGAAATTCTCCAAGCGCGGCAATGAGGTCGTGTTTTGCACCATAGGTGACGCCTCCACTTCCGAAGGCCTGTTTTGGGAAACCGTGAATGCCGCCGGCGTGCTGCAAGTGCCGCTGGCCATTTGCGTGTGGGACGATGGCTACGGCATATCGGTGCCCCGCAAATACCAAACCACCAAATCATCTGTATCTGAGGCATTGGCGGGCTTCAAATGGGACGACCGCAAGGGCGGCATAGACATGTATACCGCGAAAGGCTGGGACTATGCCGGCTTGGTAGATACCTTTAGCACAGGGGTTCGCCGCATGCGCGAAACCCATATACCCGCGCTGTTCCACATTCAGGAAGTCACCCAACCGCAAGGCCACTCCACTTCGGGCTCCCACGAGCGGTACAAGAGCAAGGAACGCCTGGAGTGGGAAAAAGAATACGACTGTATCGTGAAGCTCAGGGAATTCCTGATTTCCAACGGTATCGCCGATGATGCCGAACTGTCGGCACTGGAAGAGGCCGCCAAGGACTCTGCCCGTAAAGCCAAGCAAAATGCTTGGGATGCGTTCATCGGCCCCATCAAGCAGCAAATCAATGATACCGTGGCATTGCTCGGCGACATCGCGGCTGGAGATTATGCCGTTTCGGCCCAAGTGGAGACCGTATCGCGGTCGCTCACGGCTTTAAAGGAGCCCATTCGCAAAGACGTTATGCAGGCGTGTCGCAAAGTGCTGTCGTTCACCAACCCGAATGCTCCAGGTTACCAAGCTCTGCAAAATTTTTATGCGACCATCACGGAAGACAACCGCGAAAAATTTTCATCCCACCTCACCTCCGAATCGGCATTCGCTGTAAAAAAGATTACCGAAACAGCAGCCATATACGATGACAATGCGCCGGTGCTGAACGGGTACGAAATATTGAACAAGTTCTTCGACTCCACCTTTGCCAACAACCCTGCTGTCTTCGCATTTGGTGAAGATGTGGGTAAGATTGGCGATGTGAATCAAGGCTTTGCCGGCATGCAGGACAAATATGGCCCGCTGCGCGTGGCCGATACCGGCATTCGCGAAGCCACGATAGTTGGGCAAGGCATAGGCATGGCCTTGCGCGGCCTGCGCCCCATTGCCGAGATCCAATACCTCGACTACCTCCTCTATGGCCTGCAACCCTTGAGCGACGATGTGGCGACGTTGCAATACCGCACCCGCGGTGGGCAGAAATGCCCCATCATCATCCGCACCCGCGGCCACCGGCTGGGAGGCGTGTGGCATAGTGGCTCGCCAATGGGTATGATGATCAATTCACTGCGCGGCATCAACGTTTGCGTACCCCGCAACATGGTACAAGCCGCCGGCATGTACAATACCCTGTTGCGCAGCGACGAACCCGGTATTGTGGTAGAATGCCTCAACGGCTATCGCCTAAAAGAAAAAGTGCCCTCCAATCTCGACACCTTCACCGTCCCCTTCGGCGTGCCTGAGGTGATTAGGACGGGCACCGACGTCACCATAGTATCCTATGGCTCCATGTTGCGCGTCATAGACGAAGCCATAACCACCTACCTGGAACCCCAAGGCATCAGTTGCGAAGTAGTGGATGTGAGGACGTTATTGCCATTCGATTTGAATTTCGTCATCCTGGAATCGCTCAAAAAAACCAACCGCATCATCTTCATCGATGAAGACGTGCCCGGTGGTGCGACTGCCTACATGTTCCAACAGGTCATGGAGATCCAAGGCGGTTTCCGCTGGTTGGATGTCGGCCCACGCACACTCACCGCTATGGCCCACCGCCCGGCCTATGCATCCGATGGCGACTATTTCTCGAAACCCAATGCCGAAGACATTGCCGATGCAGTGTCGGATATGATGCACGAATAAGGTTTAAGCCGATGCCTTTGGCAAGAGGTCAAGTTGCGGAAAGCGGCAATTGTTATTTTCGATGTAGGTTGGACCATTGTCTGCCAATGGCTCGTTACCTTTGCGCCCTATAAAAAAGACGTAAATGGGAAAAATCGCCATCAATTTGGCTACGGGTTCGGTTCAGCAGCAGGATTTGATTGTAGGGATAGATTTGGGAACCACCAATAGCCTGATTGCCATTGTGAGGGGGGACACCCGCCTGCCCATCGCACTAAAGGAAGTTGATGGGTTTTCCCTCGTGCCTTCCGTTGTGTATTTCGATGCCTTCGGCAATCCGGTGGTGGGCAATACCGCCAAGGAGCACTTGGTATCGGAGCCCGAGCGCACCATTTACTCCGCCAAACGCCTCATGGGAAAGTCTTATAAAGATGTGGCGGGCGATGCCGGGAAATTGGCCTACAAAATTATAGACGACAATACGGAAGCACTGGTGAAGGTGCAGGTAGGCGAGCGTTTTTACTCCCCCATAGAGCTGTCCAGCTTCATCCTCCGCGAATTGAAACTGCGTGCCGAGCACGTTCTAAAAGTGCCGGTGACCAAGGCCGTTGTCACGGTGCCCGCCTACTTCAACGATGCCCAACGCCAAGCCACCCGCGATGCGGGCAGACTAGCCGGGCTGGACGTGCTGCGCATAGTGAACGAACCCACGGCTGCAAGCTTGGCTTACGGCTTGGGTTTGGACCGCACCCAAGAAAAGAAAATAGCGGTGTACGACTTGGGCGGTGGCACATTCGATGTCTCCGTACTGCAGATTTCAAACGGCATGTTTGAAGTGCTGGCCACCAACGGCGATACCTACTTGGGCGGCGACGACTTCGACAACGCGATCGTGGAATATTGGATGCGTGGGGCATTGAAGACAGTGGCTGCGGCCGGAAATACCCAAAAACAGGAACTGCGCCTATTGGCAGAACAAGCCAAGAAGCACCTCTCAGGTGCCGACCGGTTTGAAGCCGACTTTAATGGCACACTACTATCCATCGATGTTGCAACATTCAATGAAATCGTAGCACCACTGGTGGCGCGCACCATGGCTTGTTGCCGCAATGCCATGAAGGATGCAGAACTCGATGTATCGGCCATCGATGCCGTGGTGATGGTTGGCGGTGCAACCCGCATCCCCGCTGTGAAGGATGCGGTGCGCCAATTCTTTGGTAAAGACCTGTATGACAAGCTGAACCCCGATGAAGTGGTTGCTCTCGGTGCCGCCATTCAGGCCGACATCCTGGCCGGGAACAATACCGAAATGCTGTTGCTGGACGTCACCCCACTGTCGCTTGGCATCGAGACCATGGGCGGCCTAATGGATGTACTCATTCCTCGCAATTCTAAAATACCAACCAAGGCGGGCAGGCAGTATACCACCCAAAAAGACGGACAGTCGGGTCTGCGTATTGCCGTTTATCAGGGCGAGCGCGACTTGGTTCAAGACAACCGCAAATTGGCGGAGTTCTTTTTGAAAGACATTCCCGGCATGCCCGCCGGCTTGCCGAAAATAGACATTTCGTTCTTGGTAGATGCCGACGGCATCTTAAAGGTCTCCGCTAAGGAACTTCGCAGCGGTGTGGCGCAAAGCATTGAGGTAAAGCCCCAATATGGGCTTACAGACGAACAGGTGGAGCAAATGCTGCTGGACTCGCTCACACACGCGAAGGACGACATGAAGCACCGCGCCGTGGTGGAAGCCACAACCGAGGCACTGCTCCTGCTCGACGCCACAGACAAATTTCTGTTGAAGCACCTCGATATGTTGTCGCCCGAGGAATTGGACGGCACCCGAGCCCATATGCACACTTTGAAGGGAGCGGTAGAACACCAGGACAAAGACAA
>CAIVHI010000110.1 GCA_903905685.1 uncultured Bacteroidota bacterium
AGCCCCCGCCGCGAAGGCCGGTAAAACTTAAATGCGTCGTTTTTTAGAGTGGTTTTACAGCACGGCCAAAATTGTAAAACGGTTGAAAAATAGAGAGTATGACATTACGGATGTATTCACAGTGGTGCGGCCTTAGTGCTGCTTCGCGTTTAAAAAAAGTAACGCAAATTGCCAACCAATGGTAATCTTCCTTATATCTTCTTAAGCAAAGGTTCGGTCTTCCTGAACATTACGAATAAAAGCAAATATAATACATGAAAACTATTTTAATTTTCCTGACTTCATTAGTGTGTCTTTTTTGTAGTGTAGGCGCCAGGGCACAAAGCGCTCCGGTTATCCAGTATTCTCAACTTTACGGTGGCGCCCAAGATGACCATCCCGGACCAATTGTACAAACACCGGATAAAGGTTTTGTGATAGCCGGATGGACACAGTCGGTTGATGGGCAAGTAGTAGGCTATCATGGCGGTATGGAAGATGGCTGGGTGGTAAAAAATGATTCTGCAGGTAATTTTTTGTGGGGAAAAGCGATTGGCGGTAGTGGAGAGGATATATGTAATTCCCTGACGATCACCCCCAATTATTACATCGTCGGTGGTTATTACAATTCAAGTGATGGCGATTTCGATACGCTGGCCCACCCAGTCTCCACTAGTCATAATATGGGCTATCTGGCTTGGCTCGATCCTGCCAATGGCAGCATAAAGCGGATAAAAAGTTATTCGGGTGACGTAAATGGCGAAATTTATGGTGTGCAGGCTTTGCCGAACGGCAACATCATACTATTAGGTCGGATGTTTCAGACCGGACAGGTAAAAAATATGTGGATAGCGATGCTGGACAGCGTGGGCACTATACTCTGGAGTAAATACTATGGAACTGGCTCTACTGCATCCAACGAAATGCCTACTAGTATTATGCGCAAATCGGGCGGCGGATTCGTTGCAACTGCTCAAACCACGGGCAACGGTGGCGACGTAACCGGTTTTCATGGCGCTGCCGATATTTGGATACTCAATATAGATGATACCGGAAAAATACTTTGGGCAAAATGCTATGGTGGCACCTCGGGCGAGGGTTCGTGTGGTGCTTTCGAAGCAAGTGATGGTGGTCTTATTTGTGCTGGCGAAACGCAAAGCAGCGACGGCGATGTAACTGGGTTTCACGGTGGCGAAGACTACTGGGTTTTTAAAACCGATGATACAGGCAAGTTACTTTGGTCTACAGCCGTAGGGGGTTCGGGCACCGAGTTCATTTCCAATATGCAAGGAACGTGCGATGGGGGTGTGATAATGGCCGGATATACCAATTCTACCGACGGCGATGTTACGGGTCTCAATGGTCCTTACGATCTTTTTATGGTGAGACTGGACTCTTCCGGCCATATTGTCTGGGAGCATACCTATGGAAGTTCGGGTGTGGATTACGAAGGGCGTATGATCGTAACAGATGACAATGGTTATGCGCTGGTTGGTTTTACCGGTACTGCTGATATTGATGTGAGTGGTGCGCTACACGGTTACGGAGATATATGGTTTGCCAAATTAGCGACAGATAGTCTGGAGAATTTTTGTCAGCCATTGTCAGTCACGCCCCGTGCTGGTATGGTTGCTACAACTCCGTCAGTCTTTCCCAATCCTACTACTGGAATTCTGTATTTACATGGCGCTGGTTTTCAGTCCGTTGTTAATATTTATGACATGTTGGGTCAGCATATGTTTACAGGAACAATAATCTCCGATTCCACGACGATAAATTTAGATTTCCTCGCTCCGGGTACTTACTTTATGCGGATTACTGACAACTCCGGAAACAGAACTGTAGCGAAATTGATAAAGCAATAGCCGCAAAAAAATCAACCTGATCCTGAAGGCCGCTTCGCGTCATTGAATTCCCGATGGAAGTACGCCTAGCTTGATGACCTTAAATGTGTCTTTAATGCCATCATCAGTGAGGATAGTGACAAAATGGACTCCACGGGGCAGAAGGCTAGCGAAACTGATCTTGCAAAGGTTTGGATCCAATATAACCAATGCAGGCAAATAAACGGTAACAACCCCACCTTTCTAGGATAGATATGAGCAAGCTATTCGAGTTGTATGTGTTGGGGTTGTTGAAAGAACGGTTTGTGAATGACGTAAAGTATCAGTATCGCTCATTCTGGAATGAACTTGACTTTCTACTGAACGAAAAGCAAAATGGGGGATATAAAATGGTAATTGGCACCAAGTACAAGCCTATTTACCAAAATGAAGATAAAAAGGATTGGGACATAGAAAATATTCGCCAGATTAGTGGCTACGCCCGGTTGGAAACTGTTTACAAGGAATTATTTGGCCTCTTCGATGAAAACAATCCCCAAACAATTGACTGCTTGATAATTTACCCCGAAGCAGTGAGCCATATAAATGAGGTTATCAATACTCTACCACACGGCCTAAAAGCTGATAAAATTAGTTCATTTGTAAAGTTCTATAAAGTAGGGGTAAAGTCGCCAATATTGAAAACTGAATTGTATTTCTAAGCATTAACTAGCGTAAAATTCTATTCAGCAAATATCAATACATGGGAGTTCCAGCTGCAATCCCTTAATTCACCTTGGCTCCCTCAGCCGTCTTTTTGATTTTCTCGTGGCTCTTCTTCACCTTCTTTTCAAATAACAGAGCGGGTTTGTTGCTGAATTTGCCGCCACGGAAAGCGTGCTTGCGGGCATTGAACCTCACTTCAAGCGAGTGCTGGTTGAAGTCCACGGTACTGATGCACTTGCCCTTTGAGCCCGTTTCCTTTATATTGTCGGTCTGCAAACGATACACATTGCCACCGGCACATACTTCCGGAACGAATTTCAGGTTGATGTCGCTACCGAAGGTGAGCGTCAGTACATTGGGCTTCCAGTCAACCACTTTGCCGTAGGTGAATTTCTTGACTTTGATGTTGTTCTTCTTCTTGGAGTCCACAATGGTCACCTTGCCGTCTTTCACTATGTTCTGCTCGGTGTTGAACCGGCCGTGTATTTTGATGTTGCGGTCTAGGTAAAATTGGGCCTGACGCACAGAGGTATCGTTAAATCCTTCCATGTGCTCCTGTTTCAGGTATCCGTAACGGTAGCAGGAGGAGAACAATACGGGGAGGGCTAAAAGCAGCAGGAGGTTTTTTTTCATGGCTTTGCGTTTCTGGAACACAAAATTACCGAGAATCGATTATTTATTTGCCATCCAATGCTTTACACGCAAATAAATAATGCAGTGCCGCAGCCGTTTTGCCGCGTTAGCGAAAATTTTCGGTGTTATGAATTTTTCGGCTTGAAAGTTATGCACTAACTTTGGCGGCAGTTGTGAATTTAATGGTTAGTAAATGAGAGCTGCGGGATTCCTCCTGCGGCTCTTGCCATTTCAGGCCCATTTCAATCATCCAGATCCATCCTGATGCGCCAATGCTTGGGCAGGTAGTTGTTGGCGCGGTTGCCCAGCAACTTGGCCCACCCCAGTGGTAGTCCGGCATATTTGACCAAATGCCAACCGGTTGCCGACGATGAATAATCGAAAGGTGCCTTTTTGAGGTAATGTAAGGCTGCATCCCTATCGGTGTCTACATGCGGTAGGTTTTGGGCGGCGCAGATGCTGAGGGCAACATCGTGTGCCGGCACCCATTCATTGCGGCCCGACATCCCCAACCGTACACCCGCCTTCCTAAAATACAGTTTCTTTTGTAGCAACTTGAAATCGGCCTCGTGGCCCGGCCGCAACGCCGAAAACTCGTCGGTGCCCGTGGGCAATACCACGAAGTCTGACCCGTCTAATAGGTAGGCCGATGCGGCACCGGCCTTTTTGTCGTGGGCAGATTTGAATTTCATATTGCTGCCGGCCCCGGGCGAGCCCTGTTTGCGCAAGGCGGCTATGAAAAACCCCTCCCCGGGCACGCGGTCGGGAAAGAACCGGTAGGCGGCCAGCCCATGTTTTGGGGTGGTGACGGGAAATACTCCCCAACCTAAATCTAAGGGTATCGGCACCGATTCCATACCGTATTGTTCGGCGGCGGTATCCAAAACATGCTCATCTTCGGCAGTAGAATAGGAGCACGTGGAGTAAACGAGGACGCCGCCCGGTTTCAAGGCCGGAAACACATCTGCCAATATGCGGTCTTGGCGCGCCGCACACATTGCGACATTTTCAGCCGTCCAATTTTTCAAGGCTGCACCATCCTTGCGGAACAGGCCCGAGCCGCTGCACGGTACGTCGGCAATAATGATGTCGAAAAAATCGGTCAAGGTAGTGAAGTCGCGCGGGTCGTTGGCGGTAACGAAGGTGTTGGGATATCCCCAACGTACCATATTCTCCTCCAATATCGAGGCGCGCGTCCGGATGACCTCATTCGAAACCAACATGCTGTCGCCGTCCAGCACCGATGCGGCAAGTGAGCTTTTGCCTCCCGGTGCTGCACAAAGGTCGAGCACGCGCAAGCCTGTGCGACCTTCGATGACGTGAACCAGAACATGGTGCAAGAACTGTGACGAAGCCTCCTGCACGTAATAGGCACCCGCATGGTAGAGCGGGTCGAGCGTAAACACGGGGCGTTGGGCGAGGATGCGCCCGGTTGGGCACCAAGGCAGGGGTGCGGCGTCGGCAAATGCAGCCGACGGCTTGAGCGGATGCAGTCTTACCGACAGTGCCGGGGGCCGGCTGTGGGCATCGCAAAACGGCTCCTGCTGAAAGCCCGGCACTTGCGCCAAGTCGGCCAGCAGTGCATCGGGGATGTTGGGGGTAGGCATTTCGGCCTCAAAATTAGCCATTATCCATACAGGAATCAGAAACCGACCCCCATGCCGAATTCCACATACTGCGCTACAGCACCGTGGGTGAGCAAGCGGGTGGTGATGGCCACCGTTTTTAGGATACCCATTTCGCGTTGCAACACGTAGTAGGTCCCCCCAAATCGTTCGTAGAACGGCACGAAGGCGAGAAAGGTCTGCTTGTAATAAACCCCCATTTCTATGGATATGCCTACATGGCCCACCAGGAACTCGTTGCCCGCAAACACCGCGCCGTCCCAAGCATTCTGCTTCTCGTGACCATAGTCTACCCCGTAGTGTTTCAGGAAGGCATAGGTGCTCTGGCTATAGTCGGCATAAGTGCCAAAGAAAATTTTGTCTTTCCCCCCCAGTCGCCTGGCTTCCGATAGGCTTACCACATAAGTGGGCAATTCCGGATTGCCGGTGGTGCGGGCTTCATTGTAGGCAATGCCCAACCGCAACTCGGTATACCAATGGTTGGGGGGTGTTTTGGCAGTATCGGGCTCCACATGTTTGGGCCGGGATGTTACAGGTGCATACCGAAACCCGATGTGCGCCCCATAAACATTGATGCCCAAGTTGGGATTGCGGTAATCGCCGTTCGACATGTGCGTGAATTGTGCCCCTGCCTGCAAGTCGAAGTGGTTGTTGAGGTGGTAGCGGAGGTCGGTCATGAAGATGCCGAAATCGTTGATGTGGGTACCTATAGCCACGTTCACGGTATCTATGGGGGGCGTTGTTTGATAGTGCTTGGAAATATAGCCCACCCCATCGCCCAGCCTAAAGGTCCACTCCCAGTTTCCGCGCCGCAGAAATGTCATCTGCACATCTGTATACAGGCCTATGCTCTGCCCGTAAACGCTGTTCATGCCATAGTCGATATAGGTAAGGCCAAAGCCCACTACAGGGTAGTGGCGAATTTTGTGCCAAGGCTTGCGTCCATAGGTTTTCCAGAGGAAATTGACATCATAGCAAGTGGTCAAGGTAGGTATAGGGAGCGTGAATTTTTCGGAGTGTTTCACCACTTTTCCGGCCATGAAATTGCCTTCCACCCCAAAGCCCGGCTGGAACTGCTGTGCCACTACCGGTAGCGACAATTGGACGACAAGCAATAAGAATAGGACGACCCGTAGTTGCAAAAAAGCCTTTTTGCCACCAAGGTAATGATTACCGCTTGCTTTGCACTTTAACTTTTAGGTGCTCCTTGGCCTGCATGAGGGTGAGGAATTCGGCACCGAACGACAATTTTTTGGCGGCGGGAGAGGAGGGGTCCACCATGCGCCAAAACGGGGTGACGTCTTCGATGGGCTTGCCGCCTCCGTACGCTTCGAATGCCGCCTCGGCAGCTATCCTTACAAAGATGCCGGCCGTAATTGGGCAGCAATAATCGGCATGGTATGTCGCCGCGAGGTCGGCCCGCATTTGGGAGAATGGTGTAAATGAGCCTTCGGGAATGTTGCGGATATAGGCATCCACCACCTCTGGAGTGGTGACCACCAAGGTAGCACCCTCGGGTATATCGGCAAATTTCTTGTCGCAACGCACCACTTTTACCGCAGCGCCCGTATGCAGTTTTTCCTGCCAAGACTTCTTGTTGTAAGCCATAACGCGAAGCTAAACACAATTTGCAGCGTCAAAAAGGCTAGGCAGTGGTGCGGCCCACTGATTTTCGTCACCGAACGTACACGCGCCAATCCCATATTGCACTTCATCAACTGCAACCCGCGTGTCCTAAAATTTCCCTATAGCCCTCGGGAAATAAAAAAATTCTCGCTACTTTGCATAATCCCATAACGTAATACATGCGGTCTCACCACCCAAAACCTTCATTATGTTGCGCATAAGCAATCTCTCTAAAACGTACCCCAACGGCGTACAGGCACTTAAGAACATTTCTTTAGAAATATCCAATGGCATGTTCGGGCTGCTGGGTCCCAATGGGGCGGGCAAGTCTACCCTTATGCGCACCATCGCCACCCTGCAGGATGCCGATTCGGGTTCCATCACCTTTGGCGACATAGACGTGCTGAAAGACAAGCCTGCCCTGCGCCGGGTATTGGGCTACCTGCCGCAAGAGTTTGGAGTCTACCCTAAGGTTTCGGCCGAGGAGATGCTGCACTACATCGCCAACCTGAAGGGCATAACCAATACCGCCGAACGGCGGGAACTGGTGAAGGCACTGCTGGAGCAGGTGAACCTGTATGAGCACCGCAATAAACATTTGGGCGGATATTCGGGCGGCATGAAGCAGCGCTTCGGCATTGCACAAGCCCTCATCGGCAATCCGAAACTGGTCATCGTGGACGAGCCTACGGCCGGCCTCGACCCTGCCGAACGATTGAGGTTCAACAACCTGCTCAGCGAGATTGGTGAAAACATTGTCGTCATCCTCTCCACCCACTTGGTGGAAGACGTGAACGAGCTGTGTCGCGATATGGCCATCATTGCCGGCGGCACAGTGGTGCTGCGCGGCAATCCCGAAGATCTGGTGCACGGCATGGAGCACAAAATTTGGAGCAGGAAGATAGGTAAGGACGAAGTGGCGGCCTACCGCGAGCGTTACCGCTTGGTGCTCGCCAAGCTGTCGGGTGGTGCCATGGTGGTCTACATCCTCAGCGACGAAGACCCCGGCGACGGCTTCCGTTCCGTGCGGGCCACATTGGAAGACATCTATTTCTCTAACATCAACTGACCCCCAACCCTATGTTCGCTTCCATATTCACATTCGAAGTCAGGCGGCTGGTCAAGTCGCTGTCTACGTATGTCTACTTCATCATCCTGTTTGCGGTGTCGTTTATGCTGGCACTGCTGGCTGGCGGCGCCTTCCCATCGGTCAATTTCAATATTGCAGGCGAGAAGATCATGTCCAATTCGCCCGTCATCATCGATGCGTTTTTTGGCGCCATCAACAATTACATCGGCATCATCATCTTGGTGGCCGTCACCGGCAATGCGGTACTGAAAGATTTCAGGTACGACACCTACACGCTGTTGTTCACCACGCCGGTAACCAAATCGGCCTACTTGGGTGGGCGGTTTTCCGGGGCAATGCTGATTACCCTGCTATTGCTCACGGCCCCTGCCTTCGGATTGATGGCGGGTTTTGCCTCGCCATGGGTGAGTCCCGATAAGATGGGCGCATTCCGGGTGCTGCCTTATGTGGTGTCTTATTTCGAATCCATTCTACCCAATGCCCTGCTCTTGGGTGCCATATTCTATGCCGTGAGCCTCATTGTGCGCGACATATTCGTAATTTGGCTTTCGGTAGCGGTATACTTCGTGGCCATTACGGTGTCCAACGTCCTTTTCCGCACCATCGACCTCCAAACCCTATCGGCGTTGTTGGACCCGATGGGCAATTTCGCGAAGCGCGCCCAGAGCAAGTATTGGAGCACCTTCGAGAAAAACCACTTGGTTTATGGCTTGCAGGGCTTGTTCCTCATCAACCGGCTCATTTGGCTAACCATAGGTGCGGCGGTTTGGATGGTGGGTTACCGCATATTCTCCTTCTCCTCGGCACCCAGACAATTGATTACCCGCAAAGTCAAGCCGGCCGACAATTCGAAAATCAGCATCGTGCCCCGCTTTTTCGACAAGCGGACGCTGCCCCACGTCAATGGCGATTTCTCCACCAAGAGTTACTTCAAGGCGCTGCTATGGCTCTCGGCCGATGAGTGCCGGTCTATGCTGCGCAACACCTATTTCCGCATCATCCTGCTGTTCGGCATGTTGCTGCTGTTTGCGGTGTCGTTCCAGGTGGGTAAAATATACGATACCCAGACGCTGCCGGTGACCTACGAAATGGTCGAGTTTTTCGGCGGCACTTTCGATATTTTCATGGTGGTGCTCACCATCATGTTTGCCGGGGAGCTGGTATGGAAGGCGCGGGATTTCAAGATGAGCAATATCCTCGATGCCCTGCCCGTGCCCGACTGGGTGTATTACGTTTCCAAGATAGCCGGACTGTTCTTTATGCAGGTCATCCTGCTGAGCATCGTCATGCTGTGCGGCATTGTAGTGCAGTTGTTCAAAGGTTATACCGCCTTGGAAGTTGGGCTGTATGTGGAATACATTTATGGCTTCAAGCTCATAGACCTCTGGTTGCTGGCGGTTTTGGCCGTGTTCATTCAAACCTTGTGCAGCAACAAATACGTTGGTTACTTCGTTGCCGGCTTGTTCTATTTCTGGAATGTGGCCCTCGCCAAACTCGTCTTTAAAAGCAACCTCCCCGTTTTTGCGTCAGACCCCGGCGTGACCTACTCGGCCATGAATGGGTTTGGGAGCGTTGTGTATCCGTTTTTGATATATAAATTGTATTGGAGCGCTTTTGCCCTCGCATTAGCCGGCACCTCCGACCTCCTTTGGGCGCGTGGCACCGAGACCTCGTTGAAGCGGCGCTGGGCCGGGGCAATGTCGGGCAGCAAGAATGGCACAAGGCTACTGGTGACGGGTGCACTGCTGGCGTTTGCGGGCTTGGGCGGCTACATCTTCTACAACACCAACATCCTCAACAAATACTACTCCGACGAGAAACAGGAGGAATTGCAGGCGCGTTTCGAGAAACAATACCGCCGCTACCTCAACATTCCCCAACCCAAGATTACCGATGTGCATCTGGAAGTTGACCTGTACCCCAACACGCTCGGACTGCATACAGTGGGCCAATTCCTGCTGATGAACAAGACGCAGGTTGCCATAGACTCGGTGCATCTGATTGTTCCGGCATCTATGACCATCGGCAAACTGGAATTTGGCTGCGGTGCCGTGCGGGTGTTCAACGATTCCGACTACGCCTACCTCATTTACCGCCTCGCCAAGCCGCTACAACCCGGCGATACTACGACGCTCTATTACACCGCCGACCTCATTACCCGAGGCTTCCAGCAGAATTTTACCGGCCTCACTACGCCGCTCTACAACGGCACCTTCATCAATAATACCGACTTCCTGCCCCACATTGGCTACTACGACCGTATGGAACTGATGGACAATACCCGTAGGAAGAAATACGGACTGGGTTACAGGCCGACATCTAACCCGATGCGCGATACCGATGTGTACCGCAACCAAAACCTGTTTGTGGCCGATGCCGACTTCATAGGTTTTGATGCGGTGGTGAGCACCGTGCCCGACCAGATTGCCGTTGCCCCCGGCTACCTGAAGGGGGAATGGACCACCAATGGCCGCCGCTACTTCCACTACATCATGGACAAACCGATACTCAATTTCTATTCGTTCCTTTCGGCACGATATACGGTGCGTAAGGAGATGTGGCAGGACGTGAGCTTGGAAATCTACTACCGCAAGGGCGACGAGCACAACCTGGACCGTATGTTCAACGGCATCAAAAAGGCATTAACCTACTACACCGCAAACTTCGCGCCCTACCAACACCACCAGGTGCGCATCTTGGAGTTTCCACGCTATGCCACGTTTGCACAGTCGTTCCCCAATACCATACCCTTCTCTGAGGGTATAGGATTTATTGCAGATGTGAATGACAGCAGCAAGGAAGACGTGGACTATCCGTTTTATGTAACTGCCCACGAAGTGGCCCACCAATGGTTTGCCCACCAAGTGGTGGGTGCCGACGTGGAGGGTAGCAATGTGTTGTCGGAGTCGCTGGCGCAGTATGGCGCCATCATGGTGATGGAGCACGAATATGGAGAAACCCGGCTGCACAAGTTCCTGAAACTGGAAGCCGACAAATACCTTACTGCCCGTGCCAACGAGTCGGAAAAGGAGAAGCCTTGGGCATTTGCCGATGCCGGCCAAGGCTACATCCTGTATCAAAAGGGTGGATTGATGATGCACTCCCTCAACAAATACCTCGGTGCCGACAGCCTGAACAAGGCTATTGCGGGCTTCCTGTCGCAATATGCTTTTCACGCTCCTCCCTACCCTACCACGATGGATTTAGTGAGGTACATCATGGCCGAAACCCCTGATTCACTGAGGTATTTCGTTACCGATGCCTTCTCGAAGATTACCGTTTACGACAACAGCGTGACCGATGCCACCGTAGCCAAGGCCGATGGCGGCTATAAAGCCGACTTCACCGTGGCATCCAAGAAAATGTATGCCGATAGTACGGGCAAGGAAACGGAAGCGCTGTCGGACAACTATGTGGAGGTGGCCATCTACAAAAACCGCACGGAACTGTTGCAACGCACCATGATGAAACTGAAAACGGGCGACAACAAATTTTCGATGCTATTCAAGGACAAGCCCTACAAAGTGGTGGTAGACCCTCGCCTATTGCTGATAGACCGCAAGCCCGACGACAATGAAAAGCGGTTTGAGGAGAGGAAATAGGGGAGGGTATGGGAGCCGAAACACGGTAAGGATTTCTCAAATAGTGATGAAGATACAGTAAATGCAGTGTTTATATAATATATTATTGTGTTTATCTTAGGGGTCTTAATAAAAGTATAAAGGGTCGAGTATATGTCATTAACAGAGAAATACAACATTAATACAGATTTAATTTTAGGTAAAGCCGAAGGCTTGGATTCACCTGTTATTAGTCACTATGCAATTACGAAAAATCAGGTTTACAAAAACGAAGCTGTAGCAGAAGCTAAAGAAATATTAAAAAAATCATACAGTATTGAAACTGTTACTACAATTGCTGCAGAAAGTGCTATACAGTCTTGGTTGTATAAGTTTCACGATATTCCTTTTCCTGGCCCCGCTGATGGTGAGGAGAAATTTACTTTCATTGATTTATTTGCTGGTATTGGGGGATTTAGAATGGCTATGCAGGCTCATGGGGGGAAATGCGTTTTCTCATCGGAATATGATAAATAC
>CAIVHI010000111.1 GCA_903905685.1 uncultured Bacteroidota bacterium
CCAGTAGCGGTTCAGGTAGTCTGTGGTGTTGGCATTGTTGGGGTCTTTAATGTTGTTGAGGTTGATGCCCTCGAAGGCTCCCGAATCGAACGCAGTGGAGGCCGTTGCAAGTGCAATCGGACTAAAGTTGCCCAACGAGTCGCCAACGGGGAAGAAGAAGGTATCGTTGGCAGCCAACAGTTTCTTGACCCTGCCGGTGCGCTGCGGTACAATCATGGAAGTACCCGAGAACGTGCCCGATATGGGTGCGGCATTATACCCCAACACCAAGTTGACGGTACCAGTCTTCAGCAAGCCGGCCAGCAACGTCAACGAATCGTTCACAAACATGTCGTTGGTAAGCGTGGCACTGCCGGCATCGTTCATCTGTGCATTGTAGAAGGTGGTGGGGTAAATGCCGCCGACGGTTTTGGCCAATGTGCCGCCAAATACCACGGTGCCGTTCTCGGCAGTGAATGCGGTTGCACCGGCGTTGTTCACCCAGTTGCGGTTGGCGGTAATGGTGTAGTTGGAGGGGGAAGCATCGAGTGTTCCCGAGGTGAGCGTGATGTTGCCGTTGGCTACAGGCGAAGACGCAAGGGTAATCAGCGCGCCGGGCTTGATTACCGTAAGGCTGCCCAAATTCGTGATTGTCGTCGGCAATTCCAACCCTGTTGTTACCGCAAGGTTGTTGGGGCCACCGGTGGTGTACCTAACATTCACTACCGAGGCACCCGTTGCTCCCCACAAGGGAGCCGAAGTCAATACCCCATTGTCACGGTTTAGGGTGGTGGCATTGTTCATAGTCAGGTAGGCGCTGTCGTTGAGGGTACCGTTGTAGAGGTTCAGGGTATTGCTTACCACCATGCCGTTGCGTAAGGTCAAAGACCCTGTGCTGTTGTAGGTGAACGTCCTGATGTTGTTGGTAGTGCCTATCGTCGTCTGATTGAAGTAGAAGCTGTCCAAATTGAAGGGGCTGGCTACGGTAAGGTTGGAGTTTGCGCCACCCGTAATTTGGTTGGTCGTGGCATTCATGCCCGCCGTAATTCCCTTGATGGTCAGCGTGAATGCGCCTATTGCAAGGCGACCTGTTACGAAGTCGAGCACCGTGCCGGAGTCAAGCGTAGTGGAACGGGTAAGGGTGACGCCTGCGGTGTCGTTAATGACGAGGGTTGCGGGAGGTGCCAAGGTAGCCGGCAGGCCGGTGCCCGTTGTTTGAGCAATGGTGCCCAAGTAGATGTAGTTGGCGGTGGCAGGAAACGTTCGTCCCGACGTCATGCGGATACAGCCCGATGCAGTTGGAGACGCGGAAATGCCGGGATTGGTGCCGGTGGCGAGCGTGCCTGCCGCACCCAGAACAAAGGTGCCGGTGTTGCCTGCGCCCAAGGTATACCCTTGGCAGTTCAACGTGCCCTTTACCGTAAAGGTGCGCCCAACACCCCCCAGCGGACGGAGGCTAACATTGCCCGCAAGCTGGATGAAACTGCCCGCCAACACGTTGTAGTTCATGCGGCCACCCGGATTGGCTGTACTGGTAACGGTCAATATTTGTGGCGAGGCAAACGTGGTGCCGCCATTGAAGTTGAAGGTACCGTTACCGAATCCGGCACCCGTATGCGCAATGTAGGAACTGCCCGCCAAGCTGAGATTGCCTCCCAGGTTGATGACAAAATTGAAGGTGCCCGTTGTGGACGAGATGTGCTCGCCCGTACCATTGATGGTGAGGTTGCCCGCAATGTTGATGGTATCGTTGTTGGACAGCGTGATTCGGGTATTGGTTCCCGAGAAGCCCACACTTCCGGCTACGGTCCATGTATGGGCTGTCGCCAAGGTCATGTTGTTTTGGATGGTCCAGGTGTCGCCCGATGAATCGAAGGTCGTGGGTGCAATAAGCCCTGTGGCCACATCAACCCAAGAACCCAAGCTGTCTACCGCGCCGGCAACATTGGTTTGCCATGCCGTAGCTCCGGCAGTGTATGCCGTAAATAATGCCGCAATAAGGCACATCATCCTTTTCATGTAATGGAATTTATCGTGTAAATAATTTATAAAATGCGTAGTGTAATGACTGAATATTTGGTTGTGATTGCGAAGGTACTGGTTTTCAAATTGATATTCATTTATTCGCCATTAATGGGAACGGATGGCGTTCAAGTTGCCCCGCAAAAAATCGCATTTCTTGGATTGAAAATTAATATTTGGCACTCCAAATCGCACCATTAGCCAATAATACATTATGCAAAAATTAACATTCCGCGAAGGCCGAAGGGGCTCGAACGACATCTCCAGAATCATCCGTCGGGTAGTCAATGCCTGCATAATCGCCTATCCCCAGATGCATGGCTCATTGGAGTGCCGGTAACGCGACCATCAATGCATGGCATCCTCAATATTAACCAACTTCTTTGTCGTCTTCACAAAAATCAGCACGAATGGTACGCATATCAGGAACATCACCCCCACCCAGAGGAACACGTCGACATAGGAAAGCAAGGTAGACTGCATAGTGACGGAGCCCTCCATGAGTTGCAATGCCGACTTGGCAGCGGTATTGGGCGCCAAGCCCTTTGCAGTCAAGCCGGCGGTGAGCGACTCCACGCGCTGCTGCACGGCCGGATTGGTGACGTCGAGCTTGGACACCATGTGGGTGCGGTGGATTTGCGTGCGGCGGGTGACGTACGTGGATATCAACGCCACCCCGAAAGACCCTCCCAATTGCCGCATCATGCCCGAAAACGCTGCACCCTGCCCAATCTGTCTCCCAGTTAAGGTGGACAGCGACATGGTGCTGATGGGCACCGACAGTAACCCCATGCCGAAGCCCCGCAAGATGAGTATCCAAAAGAAGTTGACACTACCGGTGTAGGGCGTGAGTATCATGGATGCCAGCAGACTGTAAATGAAGAATATGCTCATACCAGAGGCTATCAACCATTTTTGCGGCACACCTCGCTGGATGAACTGCCCCACAATGGGCATCATGAGAGCAGTGAACAGCGTGCTGGGCAGTTGCAGCATACCCGCATCTTGGGCTGTCCATCCCAGCATAGACTGGGTGTAGATGGGGATGATGAAGGTGCTGCCGAACAAGCCGAAGCCCAACACGAACGACAACATGACGCCTATGCGCAAATTGTTGTTTTTCAATACCCTAAGTTCCACAATGGGATAGCGGTACACTAGTTCGCGCCAAATGAAGAAAAAGAACGTGAGCCCAGACACGATGGCCAACGAGAGGATGAGGGTGCTGTTGAACCAATCGTCTTCCTGCCCCTTCTCCAAAATGAACTGAAGCGAACTGACCGCCACGGCCAGCAATGCTATGCCCAAGAAATCGACATTTTTCAGCGGTGTTTTTTCCTGATACTTGGGGCTGCGCACGAATGCCAACGTGAGCATGGTGGCAATGATGCCTACGGGGAGATTGATGTAGAAGATGAACGGCCATGAGAAGTTGTCGACGATGTAACCGCCGAGGGGTGGCCCAAGGGTGGGCCCTACGATAACGCCCAGCACATAAATGGCTTGCGCCATGGGCCGTTTTTCGGGCGGGTAGCTTTCTGTGATGATGGTTTGGGAGGTGACCAACAGCGCGCCGCCGCCCAAACCCTGCATGAACCTGAAAATCACCAACTCCCACAAACCGTGGGCATTGCCGCACAGGAACGAACACGTGGTGAACATGATGATGGAGGCCGCAAAATAGTTGCGCCGGCCAAACTGTTGCGACAGCCAACTCGTCATGGGCACTACAATTACATTGGCCAAGGAGTAGGCGGTAATCACCCAACTGATTTCGTTGAGCGTCGCATTGAGGCTGCCACGCATATCGTTGAGCGCCACATTCACGATCGTGGAGTCCACGATTTCGAGCAGGGCGCAGAACACTGCGGTGATGGTGATGATGACCCGTCGCGAGCCGTATTCTACGAGTGATTCTTGCTGCATAGGCTTTTCGGCGGCAGAGCATGCCGGGTCAGGCTGGGATTGATGGGGTTTTCAGGTTGTTTTCCACTTGTTGAAGCACCTTGGAGCAGTGGTCCAATTCGGCGGCACCGAGGGTGCGTCCGGCGGCATCGAACATGTCCTCAATAAAGGGCATTATCGTGAGGCGCAACGCTCGGCCCTCATCGGTGAGGTAGATGAGCTTGTTGCGCCGGTCGGCAGCGTCTTCCTTACGGAACACCAGGCTGCGTTTAGCCAAATTGTCTATCAGCCCCGTCACGCCGGCCTTGTCCTTCACCGTGATATTGGCTATTTCCTGCTGGTTGATACCCTCGGTCTTCCATAAGCAGGCCAATACCTGAAACATTTCGTAAGTGAGGTCTATGTCGTGCTCGCGCAGTTTGTTTTGGATGTACCGTCGGTAGGCGGCATGAACCGCCGCCACCCTACGTGTCAATTCTTGTGCTGCGGCATGTGTGGTGTCTATCAACATGTGGTTGGATTCCGGATAAAAATAATGCGGCTTCGCGATACCCGTGCAACTTGCCGCAAGTCGGGAAGCACGTCAGACGGCAACAAACTTTGCAGCCATCTGACGTACCTATACCCCGCTGTCGCGGATAATAAAGAGTAGTTTACTGGGCCAAGTAGCCGCCGTCCACGTTGTAGTAGGAGCCGGTTACGAAGGAAGCCTTGTCTGAATTGAGCCAAAGGCACAGTTCAGACACTTCCTCGGGCGTGCCTAAGCGGTTCATGGGGTGGAGGCCGGCAATGCTTTTCAGCATGCCTTCATCAAGCGACTTCGTGAGCAGTGGCGTGAGGATGTAACCCGGGCCCACGGCATTGATGCGCACGTTCTTATCGGCATACTCCAGTGCGGCGGTCTCGGTGAGGCCGATGACCCCGTGTTTGGCGGCGACGTAGGCCGGCGAAAACCGCGTGCCCACTTTGCCGAGGATGGAAGCCATGTTCACGATGCTGCCACCACCGCAAGCCAACATGGCCGGAATTTGGTAGCGCATACCGTAGAACACGCCATTGAGGTTGATGTCGATGACTTTTTGCCAGCCGTCGATAGGGTAGGAACCGGTGGGTGCAATGGGGCCGCCAATGCCGGCATTGTTGACGGCAATGTGCAAACCGCCATAAGTGGCAGTGGCGATATCCACCACCTTCAAGCCGTCTTCGGGCTTGGACGAATCGGCATGCACGAAAACGGCCACCCCGCCTGCAGTGTGGATGTCGGCCACGGTGGCATTGCCGCCGGCTTCATCCAAATCGGTCACCACTACCGATGCCCCGTGTTGCGCATACAGCAACGCCACAGCGCGACCTATGCCCGACCCGCCACCCGTAACGATGGCCACCTTTTTATCGAGAAGTTTCATCTTCCATGTTGAAACCCACCCTTTTGGCACCGCCATAGGCGGTGCGGAGCAGATTACGATGATAAAGGTAAATGCATGACGGTTAAGGAGTCAACCATTATTTGGTAATTAACAAATGGCTAATAAAAGTGTAAGCCTATTTCAGGACGGGTAAGACGACTCCAACATGGCACCAATCCCCAATGGGCTCACCTTTTCCCTCGTCCGATGTGTGTGGGTTACAACTTCGTTCCGGAAAAGGTCTCGGAACAAGACAATGAAAACACTTGTCCGCCGCCTTCTTGGTCTACCGCCACCCCACTGTACCAAACGCTGTCGTAGTAGGGCGAAAACTTCAAGCTGCCTCCGCCGCCTAATCCATAAGTATCGGGACACCCGAAGTATATCAACCTATAGGAATTGGACGGGTCATAAACGAAATATCCGCTACTCCCAGCCAAACCCATAAATACGCAGGCGGTACATGAATGATTCGTGGTAAACGTGTCCCCGGAAACCCTTGATACCATGAACCTGAAACTGTATGTGGTATCATAGCTTGAGTCGCGGGCCGGATACCAGCCGCTCGTATAGTTGTAGGTGAAATGCACCGTACCCACATAAGTGCCAAGTATAGCATTCAGAGGGGAATCATCTAAACCCGATTTCCGACAGGAAACCAAGCACCCCAAGAAGACTAATGTTACGAATATCATTATTGAAGCCTACCATTCATCGGCAGCAAATTAAAACGCAAATATACAATTGTTTTTTTACACGATCATCGGATTCCATACAACAGACGTTGTGGGCCAAATATCCCTTTTTCGTTTCTACCGCGCCTACTTTATGATTTCGGACAATTGGTCGCCAAAATGTTTTATTCGGAATCCGTCACTGTAGACCTTTTGGACCCACCCCCACCCACAAAAAAAAGTCCGGGGCAAGTCTTGCGACCTGCCCCGGCTTCCTGTTTACATGGATTGAAGTTATTTTACTTCTTCATATTCGGCGTCTGATACGCCGCCGTCTTTGTTGCCGGCATCGGCGTGTTGGGGTTCGCCTTGGCCACCGCCTTGTGCGCCTGCTTTGTACATCTCTTCGCTGGCAGCCATCCAAGCAGCATTCAATTGCTCTTCTGCACTGTCTATACCGCTCAGGTCTTCCGACTTGTGGGCTTGTTTCAATTTGTTCAGCGCATCTTCGATAGTAGATTTCTTGCCACCGTCGATTTTGTCGCCATATTCCTTCAACTGTTTTTCAGATTGGAAAATCAGGCCGTCGGCTTTGTTGAGTTTTTCAACGCGCTCACGCACCTTCTTATCGCTTTCTTCGTTGTCGCGGGCTTCGCGCTTCATTTTTTCTATTTCGTCCTTGTTGAGGCCGCTTCCGGCTTCAATGCGGATGTTCTGCTGCTTGCCGGTGCCCTTGTCGCGCGCCGTTACGTGCAGGATGCCGTTGGCATCGATGTCGAACGTCACTTCGATTTGGGGAACGCCGCGTGGAGCAGGTGGAATGCCGTCGAGAATGAAGTGGCCGAGACCCTTGTTGTCCTTAGCCATCGGCCTTTCACCTTGCAAAACATTGATTTCCACACTTGGCTGGCTGTCGCTGGCCGTTGAGAAGGTTTCGCTCTTCTTGGTGGGGATGGTGGTGTTGGACTCAATGAGGCGCGTCATCACTCCGCCCATAGTTTCAATACCCAAGGAAAGCGGCGTAACGTCGAGCAGCAATACGTCTTTCACGTCGCCGCTCAATACGCCACCTTGAATGGCGGCACCAATGGCTACCACCTCATCGGGGTTTACGCTCCTATTGGGCTTTTTGCCGAAGAATTTCTCAACCACTTCCTGAACCTTGGGGATACGGGTGGAGCCACCTACCAGGATGACTTCATCGATATCGTTGGGAGTAAGGCCGGCATCCTTCATCGCCTTTTTGCAGGGCTCCAAAGTGCGCTCGATGAGGCTGTCAGACAGTTGTTCGAATTTGGCACGAGTCAATTTGCGCACCAAGTGTTTGGGGGCGCCGTCTACCGCCGTGATATAGGGCAGGTTGACTTCGGTTTCCTGTGAAGAAGACAACTCGATTTTCGCTTTTTCGGATGCTTCCTTCAAACGTTGCCAAGCCATTGGGTCTTTGCGGAGGTCAACGGCTTCTTCTTTCTTGAAGTCGTCGGCCAACCAATCCATGATGACTTTATCGAAGTCGTCGCCACCCAAGTGGGTGTCGCCATTTGTTGATTTCACTTCGAATACGCCATCGCCCAGTTCGAGCACGGAGATATCGAAAGTACCGCCGCCAAGGTCGAATACCGCAACCTTACTGTCTTGGTGTTTTTTATCCAAGCCGTAAGCCAATGCTGCGGCGGTGGGTTCGTTGATGATGCGGCGCACGTTGAGGCCGGCAATTTCACCGGCTTCCTTGGTGGCCTGACGCTGTGCGTCGTTGAAATATGCGGGAACTGTAATGACCGCTTCCTTCACTTCCTGGCCCAAGAAGTCTTCAGCAGTCTTCTTCATTTTTTGAAGAATCATTGCTGAAAGCTCCTGTGGGGTATACAGGCGGCCGTCGATGTCGACGCGGGGCGTGTTGTTGTCGCCACGCACCACTTTATAAGTGAAGTGCGTTGCTTCATTGGTCACCTCGTCGAAGCGGCGGCCCATGAAACGTTTGATGGATTGTACGGTGTTGATGGGGTTGGTGATGGCCTGACGTTTTGCCGGGTCGCCCACTTTGCGTTCCCCGTTTTTCAGGAAGGCTATTACCGAAGGGGTGGTGCGCCTGCCTTCGTCGTTGGCGATAACTACGGCTTCGTTACCTTCCATGACCGATACGCACGAGTTCGTGGTACCCAAATCGATTCCGATTATTTTACTCATAACTATTGGTGTTGTTTTGTTTTCGGTTTGTTCCGTTGGTTAGAACGGTTACAATTGGCAATCAATAGATATGCCGGCTTGATTACCCTGCAATAATGGCAGTAGCTTGGTTGCGACCATGCATTTTATGGCCCCTGCGCTACCCAAACGGGCAGGAGCGTACCGCTGCAACTGCACTTTTGGCATATCATTTAGACGCTTTTCAGCCACCCCTAAAGCACTGAAAATTGGGTGGGAATGTTTACCTTTGGCGTCCCATACCGAAGATATTCGTTTTATACCTTTTTGTTGATGATGCAACCTGAGCAGTTCTTCGAACTGATGATTAAGGAGTTGGAAGTCCACTCCGAGATGCAGCCCTATTACAAGTTCTTGGGTAAGCCGTCTTCATGGCATTTCAGGAGGAACTACTTCCTTGAGAGGTTGCGTTATATTCAGAAGCATCTGGTTACCGGAAACACGACCGGCAGAATACCCGCCATTTGGGATTGTGGTTGCGGATACGGCACCACGTGCCTTTTTCTGGCCATGAACGGTATTGCCACTTATGGCACCACCTTGGAGTTCTACTTCGAAACCGTGAAAAAGCGGAAGGAATATTGGAGCCGGTTCGGCGACACCTCCTTGTTCAATTGCACTTACGAAAACCTCTTCGACCAAGAACCTCAACCGGAGTCGTTCGATTGGGTCATTGTGCAAGATACGCTCCACCACTTGGAGCCCATCAACGATGCGCTCCGCATCTTCCATTCGGCACTGCGTCCTGGAGGCAAGGTGCTCAGCATCGAGGAAAACGGCAGCAACGTCATCCAACGCCTGAAGCTCTACAAGTATCGCGGCAACAAGCGGATCATCACGATGTATGATGAAAAGCTGAAGAAGGACATCCTGCTCGGCAACGAGAACATCAGGAGCCTGAAGCTTTGGAAAACGCTTTTTGAAAACAACGGTTTCCACATTCCCAAGGAAGACATCCGTTATGTGCGCTTTTATCTGCCGGTGCACTACAAGCTGTCGTCGCCCGACGAGTTGTTGATGAAGGAACGGAAGATACAGACCACTCCCGGCATACGTAGGGAATATTTCTTTTTCGGATTGAACTTCGTAGCCGTTAAGAACTAAAAGGCATCAAATTTCCTTTCCCTTCCACCTGCCGCTGCGCAGGTATAGCGTAGAGCCCACCAGCAAGGTGGTCCAATATACGAATTCAGACCCCCAGCACAAATACAGCTCACTGTGCCACTGCCATATGACAAAATAGCAGTACCCCAAGTAGCAACCCACACAGGTAATCTCCATCGAGAGATTCACCAGCGTATTACCGGTGCCCACTACGCCATTGAACACCACAGTGGAAACCGCCATCACCAACGTAGCTGCAATGATGACATACAGACTGGGTATTGCAAACGCTATGAGCGAGGCATCGGAGGTGTAGATACCGAGAAAGCCTTTGGAACACAACGCCAAACCCAAGCAGACGATTGCCGTATAGCCAATACTCAACTTGCATATTTTAAGCACCAGCGGAATGACTTCGCGCGACTTCCCCCTACCAATCACATTGCTCACCAAGGTATTGCATGTAGTGGCCAATGCCCAAGTGCCCACGCCTATGATGCCGAAGGTGTTGCGCAACACTTGCGAAGCCGCTAAAGCATCCTTACCCAAGTGCTCTATGAAGATGAAGAAGATGAGCCATCCGCCAATGCTGAACATGAATTGTACGATAAGCGGTGCCGCCACAGACAACGACTTGGCCGAGAGGTCTACATCGAAATTCAGGTAGTCGGCAATGGGGTAGGTGCGGTAGAAACGGTGGTACAGGAATATGGCCACCATGGTGAGGAAGTAGAAGATTTCGGAGATGACCGATGCGGTGGCAGCACCCATAAAGCCCATGGCCGGCATCCCCATTTTGCCGAAAATGAGCCCGTAGTCGAAAAAGATGTTGAGGAACGTGGCCACCAGCGACCCGAAGATGAGCAGTCGGCTTTTGCCTATGGATATGAAGAATGAACTGAGCAGCTGCGTGAGCATCAGGAAGGGGAGCCCCCAAACCCGTATGTATACGAAGTTGACGCAAAGGGAGAGGTTGTCGAAGTCTTTAAGGCTGAAGCTGAAGATGAATGGCGACACCCACAGGGTGAGTACCATGAGCCCCAATGCGAAAAGCAAGGCCAGCATGGCGCCATTGGTAAGCAGGTGGGCCATGCCGCGGTTGTTGCCCTCACCGGCCCGCCGCGCCATCTGTATCTGCATGCCGCTGCTGAGGCCGTAGCCAATCATGGACAGGATGAGGTAAAACACCCCGGTGATGCCGTTTACACCCAATTCCCGCTCTCCCAACCTGCCCAAGAAGACGGTGTTGGTAAAAAAGCTGATTTGCGGAATCAGCAACGCCAATGAAATGGGCGCCGCCAACCGCAAAATCTGCTTCGAGCTGATATCCGTGTAATTACCCCTCATATACATTGTCGGAATGCCGCTTGAGTTGCACAGCTTACCGACCAACAAAAACCGTTTTGATTTTTAATTTGTCGCAAAGCTATTCCATTAGCAGCGGTATAGCGCGATGTGTTTTACACTCATTGGCATAAACGGCTTCCATTGTGAAGAGATATGCGAACATTAGCTTGCACTAAACCGCTTACTTCCTGCGATACAACGTCCTTTCCACCCAGGTTTATTGTTCGACGGACGAAATTTTTTATCACCCCCGTCCGAATCCGCAGGCTCCGCATGGGGAATGTTTATATCTAGTTCACATGAAATTTTGATTGTTTTTATTACTTTTGCGAGGCAGCTTTCAAAGTAAATTATATTTAGTATGAGGTTTAAGAAAAAATTAAAAAAGGCATTGAGCAGTTTCATGCCCGCAGGCGACTCCAAGGAACACTTGAAACTCGCCTACTACAAGCTGTTGAAACCGGCCAACGTCAAGTATGAAGTTTTGAAGCAAGGAGCCGATTTGCTCTACAAAACCTCAGTTGACGGTGTTTCGCTCACCACCCATACGTCCCTCTACAACATTATCGCAGATTTCGGGTTCTATCAGCATTTTTACAAAATCAAGGCCGGCGATGTAGTGATGGATGCCGGTGCAAATGTGGGCATCCTCTCGCTCTATTTTGCAAAAGTAACGGGCCCCACG
>CAIVHI010000112.1 GCA_903905685.1 uncultured Bacteroidota bacterium
CAAACCCCCATGCCACCGACTCTGTGCCCGAAAAGCAGACGTTTGCCCAAGGCAGCGAGAAATTCACGTTCGACTCCATCCAATACAACTTCAAAAGCCGGCGGGCCATCGTTCGCAACGCGCATTCGCAATACGGCGAAGGCTTCATGGCCAGCGAGCAGGTGAAACGTAATCCCGACCAGACCATTTTTGGCTTGCACAGTATATATACCACCTGTGCGCTCGATACTCCCCACTTCGGCATCTATGCCACCAAAATAAAGGTCATACCCGGCAGGCTTATCGTTACCGGCCCTGCCAACCTCACCATAGAGGGCATACCCACGCCGTTGTGGATGCCCTTTGGCGTATTCCCGATTTCCGACAAACAGCGGTCGGGGTTTATCCTGCCCACCTATACCGTTGAGCAGGCCCGCGGTTTGGGCTTATTGAATGGTGGATACTATTTCTATTTGAACGACCATGTAGATTTCAAGACCATGGCCAACTTCTATACAAAGGGTAGCTATGCGGTGGTGGGGGAGAGTACTTACGACAATATTTACCATTACCGCGGAAGCGTGAATTTTTCGTTCGCCTACAACAAGACAGGCGAAGACTTTGAACCCGGTTCGTCCATCACCAAAGATTTCATGCTCAACTGGAGGCACCAGTCTGACCCGAAATCTGTGCCGGGGCAAAGTTTCAGTGCATCCGTGGTGGCAGGCACTTCTTCCTTCTACTCCAACAACAGCTACGACCCCAACCAAATACTGCAAAACCAGTACTCGTCCAACATCACATTTTCCAAGTCTTGGCAAGGGTCGCCTTACAGTTTGACACTAAGTGCGTTGCACAATCAAAACACCCAGTCGCACCAAGTTAATGTCACCCTGCCCGCCATCAACTTTCACATTGCACAAATCAACCCGTTCCAAAAATCGAAGAAGCCCGGTACGCCGTGGTTCAAGAAGATAACCATGAGCTATTCGATGGACGAGTTGAACCGCACCACCTTCACCGACAGCCTGTTGAACCTGCCCAGAACCGGAATGAACGATTTTCAGGCGGGCATCCACCACAATATTCCTATAAGCGCTTCTTACAACATATTCAGGTTCGTCAATATGTCGTTCTCTGCCAATTACAACGAGTATTGGATAAAGGATAAGAGCATTTATAGTTACAACAGTGCCAACAACACAATAGACACCATAAACACCCATGGTTTTTACACCGCGCGCGATTTCAATACGGGTGTCAATTTCTCTACCCGCATATACGGTATGAAACTGTTTAAGCACGGTAAGTTGAGGGGCATACGTCACGTGGTTACACCTTCGGCCGGGTTCACCTACCACCCCGATTTCGGCGCAACCCCATTCAACTACTACTACAATACACCACTTGATACTTCAAAGATTCCCTATACGTTCTCCAAATTTCCCAATTCCGTGGTGGGGGTGCCGCCAAACGGCAAGTCGGGCAGTTTCAACTTCGGGCTCAGCAACAACCTCCAAATCAAGGTGCGGTCCTCTAAGGACACGGTCACCGGCTTTAAGAACATCACCTTGATAGACGCATTTGGTGCGGCCATCAACTACAATCCCGCCGTAGACTCTTACCAATGGAGCAACATTACCGTGAACCTTCGCACGAATGTGCTCGACAAAATCAACATCAGTTCATCGGCCACTTATTCACCTTATTATTTCGACAAGGGTTTGGGTAGGATGGTGCAGTCTACCAATTTGGACCGCGGTGATGGTATTGCCCGCTTCACCAATGCACAAGTGGCCATTGGTTCCAACCTGCACTCCAATGCCAAAAACGGCGAGAATCCCACTAATTCTGAAGAATACAACCGACTGATGCGCAATTCGGGATACAATGATTATGTAAGTATGTACATCCCGTGGAGTTTCAACTTCAGTTACTCGCTTCAAGCTGCAAAAACGTTCTCGCCTTATTCCCGGTCCGATACGGTGGTCATCACCCAAAATCTGACTTTTCAAGGGGAACTGAAAGTGACGAAACGGTGGAAACTGACGATGCAGAGTGGCTACAACTTTACCCAAAAACAACTCATTCAAACGTCCATAGACGTGTATCGCGACCTGCACTGTTGGGCCATGCACCTGCAAAGCATTCCTTTCGGCCCAAGAAAGAGTTATACCTTCACCATCAACGTGAA
>CAIVHI010000113.1 GCA_903905685.1 uncultured Bacteroidota bacterium
CCAAGAACTCTATTTTACGAGACTCGATAAATTTAGAGACCAAAACGAAGGGATAATACATCCAGATAATGGTGAGAGCTTAAGAAATTTGTCTTGTTTTAAAATATTTGGGCCGCCTCCAACAGCGGAAGATGCTGTAACATGGATGGCTCAATATTCAGAATTCCGTTCTCAATATCTGGCAAATTGTTGGTCTATCGCGAAAACAGAGGATTACTTGATGTGGAGAGCGTATTTAAATGGAGCGAATAATGGAGTTGCTATTCAAACAAAATTATCCAATTTGAAACGGGTCTTCCGACAAACGCACGAGGGGGATGATTTCAAATTCCTTAAAGTAAGTTATAAAACCAAGTTGGATAGCATTGACCATGAAATCGTTTTCACATCTAAGCGTCCGGCCTATCGAAATGAGCATGAACTCCGACTATTAATGTCTGGGCAACAACAAGAAAATCCCGATTTAAAGTATAGGATTGCCTTGGATTTGCCGCCCGGACACGCAGGGCATGAAGTCCGGGATATATACATCCCCAAGTATGAACACGGTGTCGGCATCCCCATTAACCTGGCAGAACTCATTAGCTGTATTTATATTTCGCCAATGTCCGATGTCTGATTTTACGAAGTGGTGAAAAATATACTTGATGCCTATTTGCACGGCCAAAAAATTAAAATCTACAATTCGGCGATCATAGAGAAGTAGCTTGAATTCTCAATAGCCGTATTTCACGTCTCATCCCATCAAAATGTCAAAGTCGGCAATTGCTCCACGATTTTTATGGTTTCGAGGCTCAGGGTGATGATGCCGAATAGGAGGTCGAGGATGTAGCGTGGGTTTTCGGGGAAAGCATCAATCAATGCAAAAAAATCAATTCTCACAACTTTCCCAAATCGCCTGGTTACGGCCAATATTCATAGCAAACCAACCCTTGTGTAATAATAAAGGTCGCCACATCGGGCGACCTTTATTATTACATAAAAACGATTATCAGGCGCTACCTCACCAGCGTCACTTCTCCTTTCTCATACACGGTCTTGCCTTCGCATTCGTAGCTGAAGTAGTAGAAGTAGGTGCCTATTTCTTGGGGTATGCCGTTGAACATGCCGTTCCAGCCTATTTTCGATTCTACGGTTTCATATACCACTTGTCCCCAACGGTTGGTGATGGTGAAGGAGTGGATGCCGTGGTTGCCGAGGCCTATAGGGCGGAAGATGTCGTTCAAGCCATCGTTGTTGGGCGTAAATGCCGTGGGGAACGACACTTGGCAACAAGATTGGGCATTGATATACAGGCTGTCGGTGGCAGTACATCCAAAGGGGTCTGCAACGGTAAGGTATACATATCCGGGAAGTTCAATCCGGCCATAAACGTTGTTCAGGTTGTTTTGTTCGAAGTAATGAAGGGGGTTCCAAGTGTACCTATAGCTTTGGTCGGCTGTGTTCGACCTCAACAAAACGCTGTCACCTAAGCATACGCCGCCCGAGCCATTCACGATGATAATGGGTTGGATGCTCGCATCGGGTGGGTTATGCACCAATACGGTGTCTTGCACGGTGAGCGATGGGCAAATCACGTTGGCCGTTGCAGTAACCGTTACGAAGTAGGTGCCGGCTGTGGTCCATTTTACTTGGAAGGGGCCGAAGGTGTTGCTGCTCGATGCAAGCACATTGGCACCGCCGAAATCCCATGCATAGCTGGTGATGTTGGTGCTGCTGGCCGTCAATTCCACAATCACGGAATCTCCAATACATACGTTGGGGTTTACGTAGAACGAAACCTTGGGTGCCAAATTGATGGTTACCGAGCCCGTGGTGGTGCAGCCTGCGGCAGTGGTGTAGGTGATGGTGGCCACGCCTTGGTCGTGGGCGGTCAGGATGCCGCTGGTCGGATTTACCGATGCCACTGTAGGGTTGCCGCTCGTCCAGGTGCCGCCGGCAATGCCGTTGGAAAGGGTGTCGAAGAAGCCCACGCAGATGTTGGAAAGCCCGGCGATGGCAGGAGGAATGGGGTTTACGGTAAACAATTCGGTGGTAGAGCAGCCGGCTGCCGTATAGGTCATGGTGCAAGTGCCGGCTACAAGGCCGTTCACGCCACCTATGGCTGCAGCTATCGTTGCTATGGTTGGGTCGCTCGATGTCCAAGAGCCACCTGGTAGGGAGTCTTGAAGGTTGGAAGTGGCTCCTACGCATATCGAATTGATCCCCGAAATGGGAGAGGGTAGCGGGTTCACGGTTACCGTACCCGAGATGAAGCATCCCGCCGGCGACGTATAGGTAATGGTGGCAACCCCTACACCCACACCGGAGAATGCCCCCGATGTAGCATTGATGGTGGCTACAGCCGGTGTGCCGGATATCCAAGTGCCACCGGGAGTAGCATCGGTCAGGTTGCCGATGGCTTCCAAGCAGATGTTGGCCGAGCCGGTAAACATGGGCGGGGTGCCGCTCACCGTGAAGGGCGACGTGGTGGTGCACCCTGCAGCTGACGTATAGGTAACCGTAGCGGTGCCGCCCGAAACACCGGTCAAAATGCCGCTGGTGGTACCTATGGTCGCTACCGATGTGGGACTCACCGACCAAGTGCCACCGGTAGTTGCGTCAGTCAGCGTTACCGAGTACCCTTGGCAAACCGTAGAGGAACCCGCAATTGCAGCAGGCAATGGATTCACCGTCACTACTGCCGACGAAGAGCAACCTGCGGGCGATGTATAGCTGATGACCGACGTGCCTGCCGCAACACCGCTTACCACGCCCGTCGCACCAATAGTGGCTATCGTTGTAGTCATGCTGCTCCAGGTGCCGCCGGCAACCGAGGCCGTGAGTGGAGTGGTATTGCCTACGCAAACGCTTTCAGTGCCTGAGATGACGGGTATGCCGTTAACCACTACCGAAGCAGAAGCCGAACAACCCGAAGCCGTATTGAAAGATATGGTTACCGTGCCTGCGGCAACGCCCGTTACGATGCCGGTTGTTGCGCCCACGGTAGCCGTGGCAGTGCTGCTGCTGCTCCAAGTGCCCGCACCGGCCGCGTCGGCAAGCGTAGTGGTGGCGCCAACACAAAGTGATGTAGTTCCCGTTACCGGTGCAATGGCCGATACATTAACCATATAAGTTGATGTGCAACCCGCACCTGAAGTATAGGTTATCGTTGCAGTGCCATTGGAAACTCCGGTAACGGCACCGGTGCCCGCCACTACTGTGGCTACCCCGGTAGCACCGCTACTCCATGTGCCACCCGCAGTGGCATCGGTAAGGTTGATGGTTTGACCCGTGCACAAGGTAGTTGGCCCGGCTATGGCGGCAACGTCGTTCACTGTAACCAAGGCAGTAACGGAGCAACCGCTCGAAGTGGTGAAAGTAATGGTTGCGGTACCTGCGGCAACGCCGGTCACGACTCCTGTGGTTGAACCCACGGTTGCCACAGCGGTATTGCTACTTGTCCACGTGCCAACGCCTGCGGCATCGGCAAGTGCGGTGGTGTTGCCAACGCATACCGACAATGTTCCCGTTATAGGCGCAATGGCATTGACTACTATAGTGACTGTTTGGGAGCATCCGCCGGCCGTAGTGTAAGATACGATAGAAGTTCCTGCCGCTATAGCAGTCACTACGCCGGTTGCACTGATTGTGGCCACCGATGTGGTGCCGCTCGACCATGTTCCGCCCGCTGTCGCATCGGTAAGCGTGCTTGTGGCACCGGCACACAAGGTAGTTGTGCCCAAAATGGCAGCAACGTTGGTCACCGTAACCAGTTCTGTTACATAGCAACTGCCGCCCAAGCTATAAGTCATGGTGCAGGTGCCTGCGGCTACGCCGGTTACTGTTCCTGTACCTGCGCCAATGGTTGCAATTGCGGTGTTGCTGCTTGTCCATGTGCCGCCTGCGGTACCGTCGGTCAATACGGTGGTGCCACCTACACATACAGTAGGGGTGCCGCCTATTACACCGGGGAGTGGGGTAACAGTAACCGCGAGGACAGCGTAGCAACCAGTACCGGTGGATGTATAAGTGATATTTGCCGTGCCGGCCGCTACGCCGGTAACCACGCCGCCCGCAGTTACTGTAGCTATGGCGGTGTTGCTGCTCGTCCAAGAGTGTGCACCGCCGGTGGCATCAGCCAATAAGGTGGTGTTGCCTACGCAAACGGTAGCTGTACCCGTAATGGGGGCTTCGGTATTTACGGTTACCGTGGTCGTGCCGGTAGCCGTGATGCCGCAGGCATCGGTAATGGTTAGCGTATAGGTCGTCGTCGTTGTTGGCGATACCGTTACGGGGCTGCCTGTCAGCGGTCCGGGCGTCCAAGTGTAAGTGTAGGGAGGCACACCGTAGTGGCCTGATCCTGTAAGTGTGGATGAGCTACCCGAGCATATCGTTGTAGGGCTCGCGGTAGCCGAAATCAATTCCACCGTATGGCCAATTACCGTAATCACTAGAGGTGTAGTCGCATAAATATAAGTAGTTGCACACGCAGCGGTAGGGACGTAGTCCTGATAGAAATCCATCGTCAAGTTCAAATTGTAGGATGGGCATTGGGGTGCCGGTATACATGCCGAAAGGTCGGCATATATTGAGTAGGTTGCGCCGCCTGTTGAAGCGCAAGTACCGGGTCCTGCAAAAAGGCAGTACCAATATGAGCCACCTATACCCGTTGCACCTGTGGGGCTCCTGCACCCTGCGCGCCTAAAGTCGGTTGCGCCTTCTTCCAGCCATGCGCCACCGCTGGTAGCATAAGTAAAGGCAAACTGGATGTCGGTAATGGTGATGTTGGCAGGCACTGTTGCTGCATTGGCATATACGCAAGGAACCGTAAAATCCACACTATAGCTCGACCCGGTTACCGTAGAACTCGTGGCCAACGACACCAATGGGTCGATAATTACTGGATACGATGATGCATCGCGATTAAGGAAATTGCCAGGCAGTACGATATCCAGATTCTTTTCGCCCACTTTGTAGTTCAGCATTTGTAAGGTGCCCCTCACATTGTCCCTTTCGCAAACGGTGGCCGCCGACATATTATACACAGTTGTGCCAGTCATATCCCGCAGTTCCATATTGCCGGAGTAGGTTGTCTTTCCCTCAGCAAAAAGCGTCATACCGGGGTCCATTTGCGGGTGGTCGCGCACGAGGAGGGAGCCGCCTGCATACTGTGGCAGTGCTTTATTGATAATGAAGTTGGTTTTCACCGCACCACGAATCACATACATTTCGATGTCCACACCGTCCCAAGCATCAGTCACATAAACGCCGTCGTCACCTGCGCGGTAGTTGGACCAGTTGGCTTTTCCGAGCGACTTTTGAAGGCCGTCGGGCAGCTCATACACCAATTCCAAGCCGTTGTTGTAGGTGAACGTTGCTCCGGCCTTGCCGATGCTCACTTTGCCTGCACGGGTGTCTATCGCTATTGGCGATGGTTGCTCATATGCAGCAAAAATACCGGGATGTTCAGCATCTGGTGCGAGTTGGGCTTTTATCGTCCGCCATTGCCCGGATGCATCCTTGTAGTGCATAGGCATATTGGAGGTCTGGGTGAGGGTTTCCAAACCATTGGTGCCTTTACGTACAAACGTCTTGTTGATTTCGGTGCGCTTGCCGAGTACTTCGTAGCAGTCTTGTGCAGGAGCACCTTCATACAATACGCCCAGTTCGGGGTCGTTCTCAAACCCCTTATTCGCAGCCAGTACCTCGTCAGACTTGTCTGCCGGATGCAATGTGAAAGAGCTGTAGTTGCGGCCTCCCGTCATGGCATGGCCATTATGGTGCGTAATATGCGTACCGCCTGTCCCCGAGGCCAAGGGTTGTGCGTGCATGAAATATTGCCCGTAAGATACCGCCGAGACCAGCAGTAAAGGCAACATAAGGAGTGCCGAAAAGAAACTGTACTTTTTCATTTGGTGCGATTATAGATGCCATAAACCCAGCTGCTGGACTTTGCCGGCAGAGGTTTAATCAAATAATTTTTAATAAGCCCGCTAAACTACAAAATATGAACCAAAAAACCAAACTGTTCCACTGCTGTAGAATTGGGATGTTTCGCCCCTTTTGTTGATTCATCAATAGAGTGGCTGTCTATTGTATTTACATTGTGTAGTTCAAGATTATAGACAGGCAATCTTATACTTTAAGTTGGGGGATTCCGATAAAAACACTTGAAAGCCGAGCGTTTCCGCATCAACGTCCGTTAGGCTCCGAAAATCTTATGTCAACGAATTGGGCATCCGTGAAATTCGGGGTGTCAATAAATGGCAAGAGAGGCCAACC
>CAIVHI010000114.1 GCA_903905685.1 uncultured Bacteroidota bacterium
AAACTCTCATCATTCAAATACATGACGATGGCCGTTCCTCTATCTTCTGTAGTTGTGTCTTCTAAGATAAACTCTGGACTACCATCACACTCCCATCTTACAGGAATTGTGTTTTCTTTATAGCTTTTTGTAATTACTTCAACCTTATTGCTCACCATGAAAGAGCTGTAAAAACCTAACCCGAAATGACCTATGATAGAAGCTTCATTTTGACCTTTATATTTTTCCAAAAACTCTTCAGCACCCGAAAAAGCGATTTGGTTGATGTATTTCTTGATTTCTTCAGCGGTCATACCGATTCCGCTATCCGAGATCGTAATTGTTTTGGCATCCTTGTCAATTGCTACCTCTGCACGGAGTTCGCCCAATTCGCCGGTAAACTTGCCAAGTGATGACAATCGCCTCATTTTCTGAAGCGCATCTACTGCGTTCGACACCAATTCCCGCAGAAAGATTTCATTGTCCGAGTAGAGGAATTTTTTGATAATCGGAAAGATGTTTTCCGTGTGGATGGAAATACTGCCTTTTTCTTGCATAACGAGGTTGAATTTTATACTTTTAGTTGTACAATCAATTGGTGTTCCGGACGTTGGATTTTGCCAATTTGACAGTCTGACCTGCTATTCTTGGAATTTGTGTCGCATTGCGACTTCGTAATCATTGTCAATTAGTTTTTAGACCCATTCGCTCACCGCGCTTTGTTGCCATACAGCCACTTTCGCGTGCTCCCGCGTCATACGGGATTCAATTTGGCACACCCGAGAAGTCGGATTTCATGCGCTACCGGCCAAGGTTTTGATGGCCTGCTGGGTATTGGATGCAATCCAACTGTAAAAATTGCAGGGTAGTTGATTCCGGCACACCTATTGCCAACTATCTTTGCTTAAAGCATCAATTTAACCAAAACACCATTGCCGTAATGTCGGATACCAAATCTATGTTTGAAATGCTCATGAGTCAAAACGAGCAGGAAATGGAGTTCATGCCCATTGTTCCACTCGGAGAAGATGAGATGGATGAACAAGAAAAGAGTACACTACCCGCCGAATTGCCCATCATAGCGTTACGGAACACCGTTTTGTTTCCTAACGTGGTGTTGCCCATAACCGTTGCACGGGAAAAATCGCTCAAAGCAATTTCGGAAGCAACAAAGGCGGGTAAGTGGATTGGTGTTACCGCCCAAACCGACGGCAATGACGATGACCCCGGACCGGATTCGGTTTACAAAACCGGGACCTTGGCCAAGATAGTGAAGCAAATCAAAATGCCCGATGGCAATGTGACGATTTTCATCATGGGACGGATGCGGTATCACATTGAGGAATTCGTACAGACCGACCCCTACTTCATTGCGAGAGTTGCCTATCTGGACGATGAATATCCCAAAAAAGACCCCGGATTCGACGCCTTGCTGTCGAATATCAAGGACTGTGCCGAAAAAATCGCCCAACAGTCTCCCAACATCCCCAATGAGGCATCCATCGTATTGCGCAACATAGAACAGCATTCGTTCCTGATGCATTTTGCCGCATCGAACCTTACCTCCAAACTTCAAGAGAAGCAGGGACTATTGGAGGAAAACGATACAGTGAAACGTGCAGAAAAACTATTGCAGCTCCTGCAATCGGAGCTGCAAATGGTGGAGCTGAAAAACGAGATTTCGAACAAGACCCGTACCGACATCGATAAACAGCAGCGGGAATATTTTCTCCAGCAACAACTCAAATCTATCAAGGAGGAGTTGGGCAGCGATCCGAACGACCGTGAAATAAAGGATTTGCAAAAACGTGCGGAGGGGATGGAATGGTCGCAGGCAGCCGCCGAGTTGTTTAAAAAGAATATTGAGAAACTGGAACGGATGCACCCCAGCACCCCCGATTACTCGGTAATTTACAACCACCTCGATTTAATGCTGGACTTGCCTTGGCAGGTATATACAACCGATAGCTACGACCTCAAAAAGGCCAAAAAGGTGCTTGATAGCGACCATTACGGAATGGACAAAATCAAAGACCGTATTTTGGAGTATCTCGCGGTATTGAAGTTGAAAGGGGATATGAAGTCGCCGATATTGTGCTTCGTTGGTCCTCCCGGAATTGGAAAGACTTCGCTGGGTAAGAGCATAGCGGCGGCCATCAACCGCAAGTATGTGAGGGTTAGCTTGGGAGGTCTGCATGATGAAAGTGAATTGAGGGGTCACCGTAAAACCTACATCGGTGCAATGCCCGGTAGGATTTTGCAATCGTTGCGTAAAATAAAGTCTGCCAACCCCGTTTTCATCCTCGATGAAATAGACAAACTGGGGCGCGACTTTAGGGGAGATCCCAGCTCAGCTCTTTTGGAGATATTGGACCCCGAGCAGAACAATACGTTTTACGACAATTACTTGGAATTGGAATTCGACTTGTCCAAAGTATTGTTTGTAGCAACGGCCAACAGCTTGAGCGACATTCAACCCGCACTTCGCGACAGATTGGAAATCATCCAACTCTCCGGCTATTCGGTGGAGGAAAAAGTGGAAATAGCCAAACGGCACCTGATTCCAAAACAAAAGGAAATGCACGGCTTGTTGAATGTGCCCCTTAAATTCCCCGAAAAGACAATTTTGAAACTGGTGCAAGAATATACCAGGGAAAGCGGTGTGCGCGAGTTGGACCGCCAGTTGGCAGCAGTGATGCGCAACGTGGCCAAACATGTGGCGATGGACGAAAATGTCACTGAAAAATTGACGGCGATACAGGTGGAGGAAATTCTCGGGAAACCCCGGTTCAATAACGACATCTACACCAAAGGGCATCCACCCGGCGTGGCCGTAGGCTTGGCTTGGACATCTGTGGGTGGCGACATCCTGTTTATCGAAACCTTGTTATCAAAGGGCAAGGGGAACCTTACGCTTACCGGTAATTTGGGGAATGTGATGAAGGAAAGTTCCACCACTGCCCTATCCTACCTCAGGGCCCACGCTCCGGAATTGGACATTCCGAACGAAAAATTCGAGGAAAACAACGTACACGTGCACGTTCCGGAAGGTGCGGTGCCCAAAGATGGGCCAAGTGCCGGTATTACGATGCTGACATCTTTGGCTTCTGCGTTTACGGGCCGAACCGTAAACCCCTACTTTGCCATGACCGGTGAAATCACCCTTCGTGGACAGGTACTGCCGGTTGGTGGCATCAAGGAAAAGGTGCTTGCAGCAAAGCGCGCGGGGATCAAAAACATCATCCTCTGCAGCCAAAACCAAAAAGACGTAGAGGAAATAGACAAAGACTACATCAAGGGTGTAAACTTCCTTTATGTAACGGAGGTGAAAGAAGTTTTGGACTTGGCATTATCGAAAAAATAGTGAGGACAACGAATTATGGGGCTCGCCGGTTATCATTTTATGGGTAGCGGAGCCCCATATATTTTTGCCTTTTTATCCACAACAAGGTCTATCATCATTTTGATTCTGGCCATTTTTTCGCGCCATTGTATAGTCCAATAGGCATCGCCGTCTGCGGCATTGAACGCGACTGCCGCAATTTCCTTGTGGTTCGCAATGTACACAGCGCGTTTGTTGTGGAATTCTTGAGAAATAATGGTGACACTGGTTTGCCCAAAAATGTCTCTACACCGCAATACGCTATCCAGCGTGCGGAAACCTGCATTGTCCAAGATAATTTTTTTGGCGGGCACCCCCTGAGCGATCAGGTCGTTACGCATCAATTCGGGTTCATTGTAATAAACCGAGCTGTTGTCGCCACTCACAATGATATAGTCGATTTTGCCTGCCATATACAATTCCACAGCAGCGTCTATCCTGTTTTGATAATAAGGGTTGATGATGTGTCGGGCTTTGTCCTTGTATTTCGACGTACCCAATAGGAGGCCCACTTTGTTTTTCGGAACGCGGGCAACATCGGAATATAATTGACCCTTCGTTGCAACGGTGACCATCTTGTCAACAGCCGAAATCACTACAGCAACCACGGCAATAACCGTCACAAGAATATATCCAATATATCTTTTCAGCATCGAACGCACAAGATGCTAAGCTAGCGAAAATATGTATCCCGAAGCAATAATTTTTTGTTGGCCGGCGGGCCATGCAATGGCACCGTCCAAGGCGGATACGGTATGATTATGTCAAGAAACGGCTACTTTTCAACGTTTTTGCCGAAAACTCCGCATATACAGTTGTAATTTTAAAGGCCAAACGAGTATATTTGCACACTCGACTATCTTATTAAAATAAAATTATGAATCTTTTTTATCTAGTTCCCTGTTTTGGGATTTTGGCACTTTTGTACACTGCGGTGAAGGGTGCGTGGGTTAGAAAGCAGGATTCCGGCAATGAACGGATGACTGAAATTTCGAATTACATCGCCGAGGGCGCTATGGCGTTTTTGAAGGCGGAGTATAAAGTACTCGCCTACTTCGTGGTAATTGCAGGGCTCCTGCTTGCAGCAATGGGTGCAACAAATGCCAATTCCAGTCCGTTCATTGCCGTTTCCTTCATTATTGGCGCCTTCTTCAGTGCCTTGGCAGGGTTTATCGGTATGCGGATAGCTACTAAAGCGAACGTGCGTACTGCGCATGCTGCCCGTACGAGCTTGGGCAAAGCCTTGGCCGTATCGTTCGGTGGTGGTAGCGTAATGGGACTCGGGGTTGCCGGCTTGGCAGTGCTTGGTTTGGGTGGTTTGTTCATCGTATTGAAAATGGTATTCGCCCCCAATTCCGGAGTAGATTCTGCTGAAATGGAAAAAACCATCGAAGTATTGACGGGTTTCTCCTTGGGTGCGGAAAGCATTGCACTATTTGCCCGCGTAGGTGGCGGTATTTATACTAAGGCTGCCGACGTGGGTGCCGACTTGGTGGGTAAAGTGGAAGCAGGTATCCCTGAGGATGACCCCCGCAACCCTGCAACAATTGCAGATAACGTGGGCGACAACGTGGGCGACGTTGCCGGTATGGGTGCCGATTTGTTCGGTTCTTATGTTGCTACGGTCTTGGCCACGATGGTACTTGGTCGCGAAACCACTGCTGCCGACAATTTCAACGGCTTCTCCCCTATTTTGGTTCCGATGTTGATTGCCGGTTTCGGCATCATTTTCTCCATACTTGGTACTTTGTTGGTACGCATTTCAGATAGTGCCGGGGTTAGCACCGCTGCTGTTCAACGTGCACTTAACATGGGCAATTGGGGTTCTATCGTGCTTACGGCCATTGGTTCTTACTTCATTGTAAACGCCATTATGCCCGATGTCATGACGCTTCGCGGCATACCGTTTACCAAAATGGGTGTCGAGCTGGCCATTATCATCGGTTTGGCAGTAGGTACGCTAATGAGTATGATTACCGAATACTACACTGCAATGGGCAAACGTCCAGTTTTGAGTATCATCAGGCAGTCATCTACCGGCCACGCCACCAACATTATCGGTGGATTGGCAGTTGGTATGGAATCCACCTTCCTCCCCATTCTCGTTTTGGCGGGCGGCATTTATGCGGCCCACGCAGTAGCAGGTCTTTACGGTGTTGCCATTGCGGCTGCCGGTATGATGGCAACAACCGCCATGCAATTGGCTATCGATGCTTTCGGCCCGATTGCAGATAACGCAGGTGGAATTGCAGAAATGAGCGAATTGCCGAAGGAAGTGCGTGAAAAAACCGACATCCTTGATGCGGTAGGCAATACCACCGCCGCTACCGGTAAGGGCTTCGCCATTGCATCTGCCGCGCTTACTTCTTTAGCCCTTTTTGCTGCCTATGTGGGCGTGGTTGAGAAGAACGGCTTCGTACTGAACGATGCCATCAACATTTATCATGCCGATGTACTTGCAGGTTTGTTTGTGGGCGGTATGATTCCCTTCATTTTCTCGTCACTCGCCATTCGTGCTGTTGGTGAAGCAGCTATGGCAATGGTTGAAGAAGTTCGCCGCCAGTTCCGCACCATTCCAGGAATTATGGAAGGTACGGGCAAACCCGAGTATGACAAATGTGTGGCCATCTCTACCAATGCATCATTGAAGAAAATGATGCTTCCCGGTGCAATCGCGATTCTCTCCCCATTGATCATCGGCTTCATTTTGGGCCCTGAAGTTCTGGGTGGCTTCCTTGCCGGTGCAACCGTGAGCGGTGTCCTTATGGGTATGTTCCAAAACAATGCAGGCGGTGCTTGGGACAATGCCAAGAAATCTTTCGAAAAAGGGGTTGAAATCAACGGTGAAATCTATTATAAGAAATCCGAACCACACAAAGCATCGGTTACGGGTGATACCGTGGGTGATCCTTTCAAGGATACATCAGGTCCTTCGATGAACATCTTGATTAAGTTGATGTCCATCGTCGCACTGGTAATTGCGCCTTCGATAGCCAACCTTCACAAGAACGACACGAAACATGCCAATAATGTTCCTGTAAAGCAGGAAGTGAAAATGGTAGCTAAAGTCAAGTCTGCCGAATAATCTTGTTAGGAATAATATTGAAGCGGCAGGATCAGCATCCTGCCGCTTTCTTTTTAAATCAGGTGGGAGTACACGGTCGAACATTTTCCGAATGCGAAATAATACTCCGACAAAAACAAATTAACTTGCGTAACAAAGAAGCCGATATGGTAAAGGTGGGAGACTACAATACCCTCGAAGTGGTGAAAATGGTGGAATTTGGTGCCTACCTTGACGGAGGAGATATCGAAATCCTTTTACCTAACCGGTATGTGCCCAAGGGTTTGGATGCGGGCAACGAAATAACGGTGTTTATTTATCACGACAATGAACAACGCCTCATTGCGACAACTGCCAAACCATTGGGGGTCGTGGGAGATATCGTGATGCTCGAAGTTGTAGACGTAGCTTCATTTGGGGCTTTCGTTCGTTGGGGCATCATGAAAGACTTATTGGTACCGGTATCGCAACAGGAGCAACGGATGAAGGTGGGTGATAAGCGTTTCGTGAAAATCTACATCGATCAACAAACCGGGCGTGCGGCAGCAACCGAAAAGATAGACCGTTTTTTGTCTAATTTCGACCTCACCGTTGAAGTCAACGAGCCTGTAGACCTCCTGATTGTGCGGAAAACCGATATTGGGTACGTTGCAATCATCAATAGCCTGCACATGGGGTTGCTTCACTTCGATGAAGTATTTAGGGAGCTGCAAGTGGGCGAACAGTTGAAGGGCTTCATCAAGAACATACGCCCGGACAACAAGATAGACTTGGCATTCGGTACGCGCGGCTACTCGAAAGTGGTAGACGATGAATCCCGGATTCTCGACATGTTGCGTAAAAACGGCGACTTTTTACCCTACAACGACAAGACAGACCCCGAAACCATTTACAAGGCATTCGCTATCAGCAAGAAGACATTTAAAATGATATTGGGGGCCTTGTATAAGAAACGCGCCATCACTTTTGAGGACGGCGGTATTCGCTTGGCCGAAAAAGGAAAGTAAACGGATAAACTGAACACGGAGTTTTGGTTTCCAACTCTAAACGCTAAAACCTGTAACAGATTCCACCACTCACCAAGCCTCTGTAACCCAGACCCAGTTCGAGATAAAACGCCAATGGGCCACCAAAACGGAGACCCACCGGGGAGAACTGCATATTAGGATATACGTGGGTTTCGGAATAATGGCTCGTTGGTACCAAACTGGTAGAGTAGCCATAGAAATAGGCTTGATCGGGAATGCCCGAATTGAAATTGTAAGTCATATTTTCAATGGACGCCCCTATCCCACCCATTCCGTAAAACGTAAACCTTGGGGTTGAAATGTACCTAACCGCGACTTCGCCTGCTACCGTATAAACACTGCGGACATAGCTGCCGGAAACCCCGTCGTATCCATTAAACGGCCCATGTTCATTGCCATATGACAACTGCCCGGTAGCGGTCTCGAATCCGCCGGCAATGCGGAGCGATACCCTATTGCGCTTGAAAAACTTGACAGTCAGGTATTGACCACCGGTAAAAAACGACGGGAATGACACGAAAGACGAGGCAGGCCCGTTGAAAACGCCTAGCATGCCGAGAATTTGGTTGGATGTGAGGATACCATCCGAGAGGTAGATTTCCTTAAATCCAAACCCCGAGCCATCCTGAGCATGGGTCCTTGGGGCAAGGCCCACAAGTGCGATGAAAATCAATAGGCCTTTACAGGATTTCATACCAAATTTTTTGTATTATGTTGACAAAAAGCGTGCCGGAGTACCGAGGCAAATTTTTGGGATAACATTGGTATCCATAAATGGAGAACGCCGCTATCATATGGAAAGAGGCGCTACGTTGGGAAAATACCGGTTTTTGAAATGTTTTTTCTACTTTTATGCTGTTGATAACCGGAAACATGAAAAAAACCTTCTTCTTGGCATCGGCCATTGCGTTATTGCCATTGGCAACTATGGCCGCCAAACACTCCCACCACACCAAGGTTCATCATCGCCCTGGCCAGACGGCGGCTGTAACCAAAGGAGCGGTGATTACTTTTAAGGATGGTGCCACTGCCGACCTCAAAAAGGTTAAGAAAGACAGCAGGATTACGAAGGTCTTCCAATTCAAGAATACGGGTGACAAACCCCTGTTTATAGACAATGTGCGTTGTTTCTGCTCCTGTGTAAATCTGACCTGGGATGTGGAGCCTGTATTGCCGGGTGGAAAAGGACACGTTTACGTTACATTCGATGCGCATGGCATCACCGGAGACTTCTTCAAAGAGATCAACATCCTCTCCAATGCAGTGAAGCCTGAATTTGAGAAATACACGACCATTATTATTTCGGGCACAGTAGAGGCGGAGTCTTATAATGCCCCCGATTTGGCAGGAAAATAATCTTCCTCCAATTTGGTCTCCATTACTTCACGCGGTAGCCACAGCGCCCCGAATATTCAAAAAACAAACTGTCTCAATGGTATACACCGGAATGCCATGGTTCAGGTTGATAAGGTGGAAGAACCTGTGCATCATTTTTGCTTCCCAGTTCTTGGTGTGGTACTTTGTGGTGCTACCCGTTAAGCCCCAATATTTGGGCTTAACCAATTTTTTGATATTGGTGGCGTCCACGCTCCTCATTGCAGCTTCGGGCTACATCATCAACGATTATTTCGACATCAAAATCGACAACATCAATCGCCCCCAACAGGTAGTTTTGGGAAAAACGATTCAACCCCGGAAGGCCATCGCGATTCATTCCATACTGAATGCAATAGCATTATTTATGTCGGGATATTTGGCCGTATTGGAACATCGCCCCTTCTTACCTCTCGTACAACTATCCTGCACTATTTTGTTGTGGTTCTATTCCACCCATTTCAAGAAAGCCTACATCATTGGAAATGTAGTCGTTTCTTGGCTCACGGCATTGTCGGTTTTGCTGCCCGCGCTTTACGAACCTGCAATTTTCAACACTTCAGGCGGTTTTATGCCGCAGATTGGCAAGAATCACGCGGCGCCACTGGCGGTTGTATTGAACTATGCCTATTTTGCCTTTATTATGAACTGGATGCGGGAAATAGTGAAAGACATGGAAGACTGCATTGGCGACGCTGCCGAGGGGTGCGTCACTATGCCGATTTTGAAAGGTCTGCGGTACTCTGTTCGATTCACAATTGTATTGGCATCATTCTCGGTTTTACCGCTTTTGGTGGTTGCTTATTTGGCGTTTCGTCAGGACCAATGGCTGCTTTCGGCCTATTTGCCTTTCGTTTTGGCACTGCCTATCATATGGTGGTGCGTGAACTTGGTTGGTGCCAAGGTGCAAGCCGATTTCATGCGGAGTAGCCGTATGCTGAAAATCATCATGATTTTTGGATTGGGATCACTACCCGTTTTTTATTTGCAAACATTAATCAACAGATGAACAACATCATATTGGCTTCGCAATCGCCAAGAAGGAAATGGCTGATGGAACTGGCCGAAATAGGGTTCACGGTGGAGATTCCCGACGTAGATGAGACCAATCCACCAGGGATGCCCGGCGAACGTGTACCTGTTTACTTGGCGGAATTGAAAGCCGATGCAGTTCTGGCCCGTGGCGCAGGGGGCACCGTTGTAGCTGCCGATACCGTTGTTTTGCTGGATGACGAGATTTTGGGCAAACCTCGGGATGCCGCCGACGCCGAAGCAATACTTGCCAAGCTGTCAGGCAGGAAACATACCGTCGTGACCGGTGTCTGTATTGCGAATTCGGACCGGCGGACGTCTTTTTCAGTGCAAACAGACGTATATTTCAGGGTGCTCTCGCAAAGCCAAATAAGCCATTACGTGCATACCCATATGCCACTGGACAAAGCAGGCGCATATGCCATTCAGGAGTGGATAGGGTTGATAGGCATAGAGAAAATAGATGGCGACTATTACAATGTAATGGGGCTACCCATTGGGTCGGTCATTAAGGTTTTAGAGGAATATGAGCATCACTAAACCAATGGATATGGAAACCGGTCAACAGTTTGGTATCGGCATACGTTTTTGGATAAGGG
>CAIVHI010000115.1 GCA_903905685.1 uncultured Bacteroidota bacterium
CTCGTTCTCCATTCCCGCCCTACTTATTCCACCCTCAAGCGAAGCACCATTATCCCAAAATATCGTCTCCCCCACTCTGCTCGGCAGATAGGAAGCTGTCAATCATGGGGTGCATCATGGGCGGAAGTTTCGACTTGATGTGGGCCGACATAGCCTCGATGGATTTTATGGCTTGGGCTTCGGTAAGGCCGGCCTCGGCCACGAGTTTCGCTATCAATTCTTTCATAATGTATGTTTTAGTGTTCTGCAAAATAATGGATGATCAACTCCCTAAACTTGGCTTCCTGCTCGGCAATGCCCTTCATCTCGGGCCGCGCCACCACCTCGAAGTGCGGCCAGCCATCGGCATCGCGCCCCAAAAATTCGTAGTAGCCCTCAATAGACAACAGGGTGCACACGCCCACATGTATCAAATCCTGCTTCTGCTCCTTGCTGAAGGTATTGGGCGGTGAACCACCCAACTCGTTGATGCCGATAAGGTAAAGGATGCCCTCCATATCGGGCACTTTGCCGAAGCGCTCCCTTAGCATGACCTCCACTTGTAGCCATTCCTGTGCAATACCTGCCTGCTCTTTCAATGAGACCGTCGATTTAATCCGCAATTTAGCAATTTACCCGAATAACGCGCTCTTCGAGGCCAAGCATCAACTTATTGAATTTTAAAAAAAGTTAAAACTATTTAGTGATAGTCGTAATTTGAGCCCGCCGCTTTATTTTTGGGCATCAGCAAAGTTTAACCAACGTCTTACTCATCAAAGTATGGAAATAGCATCATCTGTCGACATCCGGGAACTCAACGAGAGGATCCACAAAAAGAGTGCCTTTATCGAACTTCTGAACATGGAACTCAACAAAGCCGTGGTGGGTCAGAAGTATATGGTGGAACGACTCCTGATAGGCATGCTGGCCAATGGCCATGTGCTGCTGGAAGGCGTGCCGGGGCTGGCCAAAACCTTGGCCATCAAATCGCTGTCGTCGGCCATCCATGCCAATTTCGCACGGATACAGTTCACCCCCGACCTCCTGCCTGCCGACGTGCTGGGCACTATGGTCTATAACCCGCAGAACCATGAGTTTGCGGTGCGCAAGGGGCCCATTTTCGCCAACTTCATATTGGCCGACGAAATCAACCGCGCCCCCGCCAAGGTGCAGAGCGCATTGCTGGAAGCCATGCAGGAACGCCAAGTGACCATTGGCGACAACACCTACAAGCTGGAGGAACCCTTCCTGGTACTGGCCACCCAAAACCCAATTGAACAGGAAGGCACTTATGAGCTGCCCGAAGCCCAAGTGGATAGGTTTATGCTGAAAGTCATCATTACCTACCCCAAGCTGGAAGAAGAACGCCAAATCATCCGTAGCAACCTGAACCCCTCCGGCATGGCGAAAATCAATCCGGTGGTGAGCATAGAGGACATTTTGGAAGCCCGCAAACTGGTGCGCGAAGTGTACATGGATGAAAAGATTGAACGCTACATCCTCGACATCGTGTTTGCCAGCCGCTTCCCCGAAGAATACAAGCTGCAAAAGCTCAAGCCCTACATCAGCTATGGCGGCTCGCCCCGTGCCAGTATCAACTTGGCATCGGCGGCCAAGGCATATGCCTTCATCAAGCGTCGCGGCTACGTGATACCCGAAGACGTGCGCGCCGTGTGCCACGACGTGATGCGCCACCGCATAGGTCTCACCTATGAAGCCGAAGCGGAAAACATGACCAGCGAACAAATCGTGAACCAAATATTGAATGTGGTAGAAGTGCCATAACGGATGGAAATAGCATAATGAAAGCCGGCATTCTTTTGAGATGCCGGCTTTTTTGTTTTTTTGAACGACGCACCCCGTCAATTCCGCTTATAAATCTCATACTCTGCCCCCTTTGAAAGCAGCGTATACTTACCCTCAGCCTCCTTGGGCAATGGCTCCTGTTCTTGTTTCACAAGGTAGGCCGTATTGAAAGCTGTGCATTTATCGGTCTGGAAGCCCTTTTTGCCTGCGATGTAGCGGCAGTAAAAGCCTTCATCGGTAAACGCTACGGATGCGCCCGATGGGATGGCATTCAAGCCTTGATTGATAGCCTCATAGCAGTGGTTCACTTCATATTCGTAAAGGGTATTTACGAGCAACGCGTCGTCGGTGTGTTTGAAGTGGAGCGCGAACGCGGCACCTATACACATCGTGGCCGTGACGGAGGGCAGAGCAGGAAACGCGTACCGCTTCAACTCCTGCAATAACCTGAACGTAAGTAGCAAAACGCCCAATACCGATACTCCGTACTGCAATATCATATTGCGCTCATACGGTGGACGTATCATTACGGTGGTGAGGGCCAGTGCCGCACCCCACATACAGAGGTAGAACCTCCCAAAGTCGCGAAACAGCGGGTTGCGGCGGTCGAGAAGCAGCAGGAACGGGGCGCACAGCATTGGCAGACCTGCATCGTGTCCGAATATTTGCGGAGCGTGAAAAATATGGTCCAAGTAGGGTTTCACATAGCCGGGCAACCACACCAAGAAGTCCCAGCGGGTTTTGTCTTTGAATGCGTGGACGGGCAACACATATTGGTTGGCAGTAATGGATGCCAGGCCCGAAAAACACAGCACCGGGAGGTATGTGATGAACGTAACCATGGCGGCAAGCAGTTGGTATTTCCAAAAAAGGAAATCGGGGCGGCGACGGGAGATATCGCCCAATAGGGCAAACGCCAATTGGGCAACGTGCAGGTAGAGGAACGACGGCATGCACAAATAGCCCAGCACGGTGGCCCATAAATTGAGCCGGAGCCAATGATGCCCACCCTGCCTAAAATAACGGAAGGTGCAAACCATACAGACAGCCTCGCAGAGCAGGTAGGGCTCATAGCCACGCGCTTGGAATCCGAAACCCCAAATGATGATTTGGAAAAGTAATGGGAACGTACAGAAAAGGGCGCACCATTTGCTGCGCATCAACTCCTTCAACCAGCCATACATCAGCAGCCCGAATCCAAAATAGCACCATCCGGAAATGAGGCGGCCGGTGACCACTTTGTCGGGCGCAAAATGAAACAAAACATTATTGAGAAAGTTGAACAACAAGTGGTTATTGGGCAGCATGTAATAAGACAGCGTCTGAAAAGGGTGTATGCCCACTGCATTTTGTGCCGAAAACACTTCGTCATAGGCGGGTAGGGCCAAGCCGGCCCCTCTTGCCCAGTAATGATGGCAACAAACTGCAAGCACTACGACGAAAAAAAAATCTCCGGGACCTATCACTCGGTAACCTGCTTCATAGGGTATTGGTCGCCGCCACGAATACACATGATACGCTATCAACAAACCCGCAGCGACAATGCCCCCAACGGCATAACCATTACCAGCCTGCTTCACTTGGTCGGTAAAAAAAGTGGTAGACCACACGGCATTTCGATAGAAGCAGCCATTCAAGCGGCAATACCATTTGGCGAGTGCATCGTGCGTCGAGAACAAGTAAAAGCAACAAAATACGCCGGCCAACACCGGCAACGCGATTGCCGCGATGTTGCCGACCAGTTGCTTTGGGCTACGCTCCTGAATATCAATGGGCATGTTGCGCACTTTGAGTTGCAATTTAAGGTTAAACCTTAAAGATTGGAGCGGGCATGCAGATTCAGCGGAATCAACAGGGCATGTTTGCAGGGCAAACCGAATTTCTACTGAATAACCGTGACTATTTTTCTACTTTTACACTATGAGATTCGAAGAAAGGGTTCCCGATGAACTCATCAAAGACGGCCACTATCTCGGCAGACCGGCCGACTTCACCGACAAAATCATTACCCGCCGCGTCAACCTCGTGAAGCAAATTCCAGGCTTCTGCGGTAAGGGTTTCGAAATGCTCGACATTGGTTGCGGCAATGGCGCTTCTTCGTTCTTGCTTAGCCCTGAAATGAAAAGTGTGCTGTGCATAGACGTGGAAAGCGCGCATGGTGGCGAATTTGAAGCCTACAAAACCGCCAACCACATCACGAACTGCAACTTCAGGCTGCACAACATAGAACAGCAGCCCCTCGAAAAGCAATTCGACCGAATCATCAGCTTCGAAGTCATTGAACATCTATCAGACGACTCAAACGTTTCCAAATATTTTGATGCCCTGAAACCGGGCGGCATGATAGCCATCACCGTGCCTAACAAGTGGTGGGTATTCGAGACCCACGGAGCCAAACTTCCGCTCTTACCTTGGAACCGCGTACCGTTTTTCTCCTGGCTCCCCCGCCCCATCCACGAGCGATTTGCGCATGCCCGCATATACACTACCGGCCGCATCGTGAACCTGATGAAAAAATCGGGCTTCGAGATAGTTGAAGTGAAACTGGTGACTGCCCCAATGGACGTGCTGAAAGAGGGCAAACTTAAAGATTTCCTTATTCGCAACGTATTCAAGAACGACACCACGGGCAACCCAATTTGCGCCGTGAGTGTATTCGTAGCAGCCCGCAGGCCCTTGTAGTCAATACTTCAGGCGTGCTTCCACCCGTCTTAAATAGCTTAGGGCAGCGGGCCCGATGGGGCGGCGTTTCACTGTAAACGGAATCTTCAACAGCAAAGGAAAAGTGCCGAAGAAGATGCCGAAATGGCCTTTGGAGATTTTCAGGTATTGGTACCCCCAACTTAGTGCGGTGGTAACGAAATACTTCAGCGGTAGATATTTCCAAGCCACCTTACTCTTGTTGACCCAATTCCACTGAAAAGTGCGGTAGTTGGGCGTGCGGCCGAAAGGCGACTCTTTGTGTGCCACGGCAACCTCGTCATCGAAACCAATGGAATAGCCGGCATCAACCACACGGTAGCTCATGTCATACTCCTCCATACCGTATTGGAAATCTGTGGGATACAGACCCGTTTTATCGAGCACCTCCCGCTTCATGACGTGGGCCCCACCGGCGAAGAACGAAGTGAGGAACTGCGGTTGCGGGCCGTACTTTTCGTAATTCTTATGAGGAAACGCCGTAACCTGAATTTCGCGATTGGAATAATACAAGACACTAAACGTAATGACCCCTGCATTTGCAGCAACGAAATACGGCTTGTCGAACAAACCGGAGAGTAGGCGGATATCCGATGGCTTGGTAAAAATCATGTCGTCATCCATACTCAAGATGATGTCGCCCTTTACCATTTCCAGCAATTTATTCCTGCCTCTGGCCACCCCCAAATTGCTCCCCGCCTCTATGAATTTGGCCTTGATGGAAGGGGTATCGGCGATGAACTTTTCGACATCCGCATAGGAATCGGAGGAATTGTTGTTGAGAATCAGCGTTTCTTCCAAATAAGTATCCTTGTCCTCCTGCGTGTCCAGCGATTGCAACAACTCCAGCATATCGGCAGGGCGGTTGTAGGTAATAAGGATGAGCGATATGCGGTGAGTCATAAAAAGTGCGTGTCAAAATTAGGACGGATGGTCGGATTGCCCAAACAGGAGGGCTTTTGGGGCACGATTCACGGTCACGCCACTGTTTACGTAATACTCTTAAATACCGTATACCTCAACGCCAACTCCAGCGTGAAACAGAAGACGGCAATCATGGCGAATGGGAAGAAGAGTTCTGCGTAGCGTTTGTAGGAACTTACTTCCACCGAACTCTTTTCCAGCTTGTCTATCTCCCCGTAAATTTTCTCGAGTGAAGCATTGCCGGTGGCCCTAAAGTAGAGGCCACCCGTTTCGGCAGCTATCTTACGCAGTAAGGGTTCGTCAATCTCCACAGGCATCATTTGCTTCTGAATTCCCATAGGGGTTTGCACGGGTATTACGGCCTGTCCATTTGTGCCTACGCCAATGCTGTATACCTTCACTTTGTAGGCTTTTGCAATTTCCAGTGCCAATAGTGGATCTATAAGGCCGGTATTGTTTACGCCATCGGTCATGAGGATGATTACCTTGCTCTTACCTTTTGCATTTCGGAGTCTGTCTACAGCAGTGGCGAGGCCCATACCTATGGTTGTGCCGTCTACCATCATGCCGGTGCGCACCGCAGATATCTGCTCCTTCAATACGTTATGGTCTATGGTTATGGGGCACATGGTAAAACTTTCCCCGGCAAAAATCACCAATCCGATGCGGTCAGATGGACGTTGGTCTACAAACTCCATGGCAACTTTCTTGGCCGCCTCTACCCGATTCGGCCGAAAGTCTTCGGCCATCATACTGCCTGAAACATCTATCGCCATTACGATGTCGATGCCTTCATTGTCAATGTTCTCAGTGGTGTTGCTGGTTTGCGGGCGGGCGAGGGCTATAATGAGTGCCACGACTCCAATCATGCGTAATACAAACATGACGGGCCTGAATTGCGCCCTGCCTGTTGCAGTAGTGAGACGGGAGCCCCAAAGGGTAGTAAGCCGGAGTGAGGGGTTGTCCTTACCTGTGCGCCGGTACTGCCACCATATCATGGCAGGCACCACCAACAACAGCAGGAAAAACAAGGGGTGTGCGAACGAAACATGCTTCCAATCCAAATACGCTTTCATATTTTGTTTTCTGTTTCGGTATTGAGTTGAATAATGACGGGCTTGGTTTGGTTCACAAAATTCTTGGCGTGTTCCATGGCATCTACGTGCTCTTGCGGCAGGGGCTGGGCCTTGGCGAACTTGGCCAAATCTGCCGTATTGAGGATCATGGCAAGACGTTCATAATACGCCATCAAGTCTTTGGTGTGCCTCACTTTGGACAAGAGCTCGTCTGTAGTCAATTCCATAGCCTTGGTGGCAAAACGTTCTTCAATGTAGCCACGCACAATGTCTGTGAGCTCCACGTAATATTCCTTCACTTTGTTCTTCTGCCACAATTGCTTGGCATCCAACTCATCCAAAAGTCGGATGGTACGGTCGAACAAGGGCTCTTCGGGCTTTGGTGGCTTGGGTACCTCCACTTTCTTTTTCTTCAAGAGATAGAACCCTGCGGCTACCAATACCAGTAATATCAAGCTGCCGATTATGATATAGACCAAGTAGTCCATCCACGTGGTCTTCACGAATATGATGCCCTTGATGGGTTTGAACGCCTTGGTGGTATCTACGGCCAAGGTTTGCACCAGCAGTTGGAAGGAGTCGGAGCGGAGTTCCAACGGGGCACTGCCATCGGCCTTAAGCACCGTAAACACCAGTGCAGGCACTTGAAACATGCCGGAATCGAAGCCGGTGATGACGATCCGTTGTTTATAGGTGACGAAGCTGCCGGAGTTGACGGTGTCGATTTTTCCCTTTTCAATGATTTCCAAGCCATTGACCGAGTCGGGAATGTTGGCCCACTGGAGGCGGCCTGCCGTTGGGTTGTTTTGGGCCTCGATAAACAATTTTACTTGGTCGCCAACCGCTATTTGGGCTGCACTTATTCTGGCCGTCACGCGCGCCTCACCTTGGGCGCTAGCTTGCCCAAGGCAACCCGCCATCGCCAATAACAGCATAGCACACCGCGCTATGTGTAGGGAATCTTTAAAAAATACCATTGCTTTTTTCATACTCTGCAAAACGATAAACTGACTTTGATAACGGCAATTACCTGGCCTTGAAATAAGACTGAAGGATTTTCACGTAGTCTTGATCTGTCCGGATGTGGAGTAGTGATGCTCCGCTTTTTCGAAAACTTTGAACACAATATTTTTGCTTTTCCTGGTATGCTTCGGCATAATTCTTACGGACGTTGGAGCTATCGGTATCTATCCAAGCCATTTTCCCGCTTTCGGCATCCATTACTTGTACCAACCCTATTTCGGGCAGCTCTGCATCATGTTTGTCGTAAATATGCATGCCCACTAAGTCATGCTTGCGGGCCGCCAACTGCAGGGGATGGTGATATTCGGGACTGACAAAGTCGCTCAGTACGAACGTAATGGTGCGTTTTTTGAGGACATTGTTGAGAAACTCCAATGCAACGCCCACATTGGTGCTACCCGAGTTGACGGGCTCCAGGGCAATCAACTCGCGGATGATGCGGAGGATGTGGCCCTTTCCCTTCTTGGGTGGGATGTATTTTTCAACTTTGTCGCTAAAAAAGATCACACCTACTTTATCGTTGTTGGTGGTGGCGGAGAACGATAAGACGGCACCCAGCTCGGTAATCAGGTCGCGCTTGAGCCGCTTTTGGGTGCCGAAAAGGGAGCTTCCCGAAATATCTACTACCAGCATCACAATCAGCTCTCGTTCTTCCTCAAACACCTTTACGAACGGATGTGAAAAGCGCGCGGTAACATTCCAATCAATGAATTTCACGTCGTCGCCCGGCGTGTATTCCCGCACTTCGCTGAACGACATACCCCTGCCCTTGAAGGTAGAGTGGTATTCACCTGCGAAGATGTGGTTGCTCAGGCCTTTCGTCTTTATTTCTATCCTCCTTACCTGCTTTAGTAATTCTGCGGTCGTCAACATGGCTGTCGGGCATCAAAAGTTATAAAAACAAAATATGCATATTGCCTAAAAAATAAACTTTGGGCGTATCGGTTGCACTGCAACAAAAGTAACAGTTCGTCTGTTTATATTATAATAGGAAATACTTAAAATTTTCTGAAAAA
>CAIVHI010000116.1 GCA_903905685.1 uncultured Bacteroidota bacterium
GTCGGCCTATGATCTTGCGTTTCTGCTCGGGGTCGGTCACGCCGGCCAGCTCACCATAAAATAGGTCTTTGGCATCGATGCCCTTGGTATTGAGGCCGAGCGTCTTGTAGCCATCGAGCACCTGTTGGTATTCATTCTTGCGCAGCAGGCCGTTGTCTACAAAAATGCAAGACAGGTTATCTCCAATGGCTTGGTGAATGAGGGTTGCCGCCACAGTGGAGTCTACCCCACCGCTAAGCGCCATCACCACTTTGCCGTTGCCCACCTGCTTTTTGATGCGTGCCACGGTGTCGGCCACGAAGGCCGAGGGCGTCCAGTCTTGTTGGGCGGCACAAATGCCGTTCACGAAGTTTTGGAGCAAGCGGCGGCCATCGGTACTGTGGGTCACTTCGGGGTGAAACTGAATGCCGAACACCGGGTGCTTTGCAAAGCCATCGTCAGACCGAAAGGCCGCTACGGGAATGCTGTCGGTATGAGCGATGAGGTGGAACGCCGGGGGTAAACTGCGGATGGTGTCGCTGTGGCTCATCCATACCTGTGTGCCCTGAGATATGCCGTCAAACAGCGGGTCTGTAGAGATTTCCTCCAAGTGGGCGCGGCCATATTCGCGGTGGGCAGACTTGCCCACATCGCCACCATACAGCTTGGCCACCAACTGCGCGCCATAGCACACCGCCAGTACCGGCCATTTGTCGGCCAGTGCCCGTACGTCGGGCAAGGGCGCGCCGGCATCGTTCACAGAGAACGGACTGCCGGAGAGGACGATGCCGCAAATGTCTGCATCGTCGGCCACGGGCTTAGTGCACGGTTGGATTTCGCAATACACATTCAGTTCGCGGATGCTCCGCGCTATCAATTGGGTGTACTGCGACCCAAAATCCAATATTATGATTTTGCTGCTCATTTGTTATGCCTGTGCGGGCGGGGTACCGAAATTGAACGGTACTGCCGGCATTTCCTGATCTTTAATGTTTCCGTATTGCGATTCAAAACGCTTCACGTTGTCAATGAGGGCCCTCATTACACGCTTGGCGTGTTGGGGCGTCATCACGATGCGTGCTTTCACCTTCGACTTGGGGACATTTGGCATCACATTCACAAAATCGATCACAAACTCTGCAAACGAATGCGTGATGATTGCCAAATTGGCATATGTGCCATCCGCCACCTCTTCGGTGAGTTCTATATTCAATTGGTTTTCGGGGACCACCTGTTGTTCCGACATAAAGATTTCGATGTTAGAGATTGCGAAAGTAGCAAAAAACAGGGAAAACGGGGCACGAGGATGCACTGGACTCCGTCGCCGACCGAATGTGCCGCACGCCATCGAAGACAAACCGAAGCCCAACGATTGAAAATCATACACCCGGGTAAAACCCCCTACTTGACCCCCCACTCCAGCCAAAGGCCCCGAACCTTCATGCCAATTCTTTCATCCTCCGCGCAGGGTTTTCTCCAGTCAACACCCGCAAGGCGGTATGCCAGTGGCCGCCCTCCAGCTTGAGGTCTTCCAATATCAGCGGTACCACATCCTTGCCAAGGGCAATTATCTGAAGGAAGGAGTCATTCACCACTTTGTCGCAGGTGGTTGAGAATACGCCGGTTTCGTCTTTCCACCTCGCAACCAAGTGCGCGAATTCCCTTTCTATCGTCGAATCGATCGCCGGCATCACCATACCGACAGTCTTAAAATTGAATTACAGATATAGGGGTTTTAGGGCCCCGTTCCCACAGTAAAACACCCGCACTGCGTTACACAGAGAGTTTCATGGACTGATGTTTGCCGCAAGCATGAAACGGATTCCCGAGCACTACAGAGAACATCCAAAAGCGCGAGCCGAGTTCATATTCAAACCCGCCCCCAACTCAACCATCCCATTTCCCTATTTTTGCCCTTCCAAAAACAACATACCATGAATAAATGCTTCATGCTGGCTATTGCTGCGCTGCCGCTGGCGGCAAGGGCTCAGGACGACCTCATTAAGAAGGTGGAAATGAACCATACTTATAGCACGCTCACGCCTGCCAAACCCGATGACTCGTCTAAAAAATACAAATTCGCCGATGTTGTCGATTTGGAACATACCAAGGTGAAAAACCAGGCCAGCTCGGGCACGTGCTGGAGCTATTCCACCAATTCGTTTTTGGAAAGCGAGATGATTCGCATGGGCAAGGAGCCGGTGGAATTATCGCAAATATTCAGCGCACATTATGTTTATGTAGAAAAAGCGCGCGACTATGTCAGGATGCACGGCGCGCTGGAATGGGGCGACGGCGGCGAGTGCCACGATGTGCTCAACATGTATGCCAAGTATGGCGCCATGCCTCAGGAGGCCTATACCGGCTTGCAGTATGGCACCAGCAAAAACAAGTTTGCCGAGATGCAGGCCATCCTGAAGGGTATGCTCAATGCCGTGGTGAGCAACCCCAACGGCACCCTCACCACCTCCTGGGAGAAGGCGTTCAATGCGGTGCTGGATTCCTACTTGGGTTCCATCCCCGAAAAATTCGAGTGGAAGGGCAAAACCTATACCCCCAAGCAGTTTGCCGAAGAGAAGGTAGGCATTCATGCCGAAGACTATGTGGAACTGTCGTCGTTCACCACGGCCCCCTACTACCAAAAAACTATGCTCATGGTGCCCGACAACTGGTCGTTCCAGCAGGTATATAATGTGAAAATGACCGACATTACCGACATCATAGACAATGCGCTCGCCAAGGGCTTCACCGTGGCTTGGGCTACCGATGTGAGCGAAAAATATTTCAGTTGGAAGAACGGCGTGGCCTACGTTCCCGAAAAGGACTACGACGACATGGACGACTCCGAAAAGAAATACATGTTCGACGGCCCCAAGAAAGAGCGGCTCATCACCCCCGAACTGCGCCAAAAGGCATTCGACAACTATGGCACCACCGATGACCATGGCATGCACATCGTGGGCGCTGCTGTAGACCAAAACGGGCGCAAGTATTATAAGGTGAAAAACTCTTGGGGTGAAAAGAACGATTACAAGGGCTACATCTATGTAACTCCCGCATTCGTGCTGTATAAAACCACGGCCATCCTATTGCACAAAGACGGCCTGCCTGTAGGTATCCGCAAGTCGCTGAACGTGTAGTCGCCCCCTACCCTGCCAATGCAATGGTACCGATGCTGATGCTCAGGCCCGGCACCCCTAACAGGGCTTGGGCGCAAGCCTCTAGTGTGGCACCGGTGGTCAATACGTCGTCTACCAGCAATACGTGTTTACCGGCTAAGGATTGGGAGTGCCTCACGGCAAATGCAGCCTCCATGTTGGCCGCCCGCTCGGCGCGGGTCTTTTGGGTTTGGCTCTCGGTGTGGCGGGTGCGCACCAACACCCCATCGAGCACCGGCACACCCAGCACCGCTCCCATGGCTTCGGCAATGATGATGCTTTGGTTGTAACCCCGTATGCGCTCTTTTTCGGGGTGCAGCGGTACGGCAACGATGTAGTCTACCCCGACGCAAACGCCGGCCTCTTGCAGGGCATGGCCAAAGCGGGTGCCCAGAAAACGGCCAATGTCTTTTCGATTCCGGTATTTGAGTCCGTGCAGCAGTTGTTGCAACAACCCATCGGGTACGAAGTAGGCGAATGAAGTGGCGAAAACAAAGGGGATGCGACCAGCCAGCCTTTGGCCGGTTTCGTTGAGGGTGTGGGCGTGATAGCCGGTCTCCGGCAGCAGCAGTTGGCAACCTAAGCATAGCACGGTTTCAGCCTCTGTGAGTCCGGCTCCGCAGCCCACGCAACATTCCGGAAAAAACAGGTGCATCAAGCCCCGTTGCAGCCGCTTCCACCACAAAATCCGTTCCACGCAATGAATTTAGGGTTTCTCCCACAGGTGTTCAAATATTCTTTTCGGGCGTTGACGTACATTTGCGCCCACAACAGCCAATCTACAATCGCCCGTGAGCATCCTTAAAAAAATCCTGAATTCCAGAAACACCAATCCATCGGGCGAGATGGGCTTTCTGGACCACTTGGAAGACCTGCGTTGGCACATCATCCGCAGCTTCCTGGCGGTGGTGATTGGTGCCATTGCGGCCTTCTGCAAGATTGAGTGGATTTTCGACACCATCATCCTCGGCCCCGCCCACGATTCCTTCATTTCCTACAAGTGGTTTTGCAATCTCGGCAAGTTTCTGCACATCAATTCTTTTTGTCTCGACAAGGTGAACATGTCGTTTCAAAACACCGCCGTTGCGGGGCAGTTCATGATGAGTATGTCGGTGTCGCTCATGGTAGGATTCGTCTGCGCTTTTCCATATATTTTTTGGGAGTTCTGGCGGTTCGTGAAGCCCGCTTTGAAAGAATCGGAATTGAAACACGCCCGAGGCATCGTGTTTTGGTGCTCGTCCCTGTTCTTCCTTGGCGTTGTATTCTCTTACTACATCGTTGTTCCCTACACCATCAACTTTTTCGGTAACTACAGGCTTAGTCCGCTGATTCCCAACATCGTGAAGATGGACGACTACTACGATACCGTGAGCACCTTGGTGATAGCCATGGGTGCGGTGTTCGAGTTGCCGGTTATCGTGTTCTTCCTCACCCGCATCGGGCTCATTACGCCGGCCTTCCTGCGCAAGCAGCGGCGAATGGCGGTACTGGTATTGTTCATCATTGCGGAAATCATCACTCCGCCCGATTTGTTCAGTTGCTTTTTGGTATTCATCCCCCTCTACATACTGTTCGAAGTCTCGGTCGCCATCAGCGATCGTGCCACGAAGAAAGGGTAAGGGCTTAAGAATCAACTCATTAAAAAATCGCTCATGCAGGAAATAGTTTTTGACTCGTCACTGCCCATCGCCATCGGCTCCGACCATGCCGGCATCGACTACAAAACCGAAATCATCGCCGTTCTCGAAAAAGCCGGCCTGTCCATTGCCGACCAAGGCACGTATACCCACGAGAGTTGCGACTATCCCGACTATGCCCATGCCGTGGCCCGCATGGTGGAAACCGGCGAGGCAGCCGTAGGCATCCTGATATGCGGCAGCGGCAACGGAGTCTGCATGGCCGCCAACAAGCATGCCTCCATAAGGGCCGCACTCTGCTGGGCCGACGAAATTGCCCCCTTGGCCCGCAGCCATAACGATGCCAACGTCATCTGCCTACCCGCACGATTCGTCACCCTGGCTGCGGCCGAAAACATGGTGGAGCTGTTTTTGACGACGCCTTTTGAAGGGGGCCGCCACCAACGCCGGGTGGAAAAAATATAACCTGGTGCCGCCGGCAGTCGGGCAATGTCCGCCGTCAGCATTTTGATTTTTATTTCTCCTTACATTGCCCCAAAATTTTTCAGCATGTCACGCAACGTCACTATACTCGGAGCCGGCTTGGTGGGCTCCCTACTTTCCGTTATACTTCGCAAGCAAGGCTACGCCGTAGACCTTTACGAACGCCGTCCAGATATGCGGGCCGCCCATATGTCGGCAGGCAAATCGATCAACCTGGCCACCAGTGCCCGTGGTTGGAAGGCATTGGAACTGGCCGGCCTGAAAGACGAAATCATGGACCTCGCCATACCCATGTATGGCCGCCAACTGCATTTTCAGGACGGGAGTACGGCGTTTCAACCCTACTCCAAAAACAATGAAGCCATTTATTCCGTGAGTCGCGGCGAGCTCAACAAACGGTTGATGACACTGGCCGAGAAGCACGGGGTCAAGCTCCATTTCGAGCACAAGTGTACGCATGTGGATGTTGCCAACAACGTTGCCGACTTTCAACGCGCCGACAAATCCGCAACCTCGGTAAAGTCTGACTTGATGTTTGGTGCCGACGGCGCTTTCTCCGCCCTGCGCGAAAGCTATACCCACATGAGCCGCGTGAACTGCGATCAAGTATATTTGGACTACGGCTATAAAGAACTCGCTATCTTGCCCGGCAAAAACGGGGAGTGGATGATGGAGAAAAACGCGCTCCATATTTGGCCGCGCGGCAATTACATGCTTATTGCCCTGCCCAATACCGACAAAACGTTTACCTGTACGCTGTTCATGCCTTTCGAAGGGCCGGTATCATTCGCAAACCTCAAGACCGAAGCCGATGTGACCAAATTCTTCGACGAGCAGTTTGCCGATGCCAAGGCGCTTATGCCCGAATTGCTACACGATTTCTTTAACAACCCCACATCGGCATTGGTGACCATGCGCGTAAGCAAGTGGCACCATGAAGACAAAAACGCACTAATTGGCGATGCAGCCCATGCCATCGTGCCCTTCTACGGTCAAGGCATGAATGCGGGCTTCGAGGACTGCAGCGTGCTGCTGTCGCTTATGGAAGCGCATGGCGACGACTGGAAAACCATACTGGAGCATTATGAGGTGAAAAGAAAGCCCAACGGGAATGCAGTAGGACAGCTTGCATTGCTTAACTTTGTGGAAATGAGGGACAAAGTGGGCGACCCAATGTTCCTCGAACGCAAAAAAGTTGAAAAGGAGTTGGGGAAACTGTTTCCGGAGCAATTTGTGTCGGTTTATGAAATGGTATCCTTTAGCCACATCCCTTATGATACGGCCATTAGTTGCATTGAGAACCAAGATGCATTGCTGGCCCAAATCATGAGCAGGGGTAATTTCTTTGACAACATCACCACCGATGGTTTTACTGCCGAACTGGAGAATTGGGTTTCCGATTACCATGCCGCAGTGAGCCGGTTGGATTTTGGAACGGGTGCCACAATATAGGCCACCTTCAAAAAGCTACGAACCACTGCAATGAAGCCTGAGAAACGATGGAAAATAAAAGCTGCAGATGAAACCACAGTCGAGGAACTAAATAAGTCGTTAGGCATAAGCCCCGCTATATGTAAGATACTGGCACTGAGAGGAATAACTGACTTTGAGCACTCCAAGTTATTTTTTAGGCCCGAACTTGGACACCTGCACGACCCTTTTTTGATGAAGGGTATGAGGCAGTCGGTGGAACGGATAACGCAGGCCGTGGAATGGCATGAACGCATACTGATATATGGCGATTATGATGTGGACGGCACCACGGCCGTGTCGGTGGTATTTTCGTTCCTGAAAGAACATTACAACGGAGACATCAATTTCTACATTCCCCACCGCTACCGCGAAGGCTATGGGGTGTCGAAACAGGGGATAGATTTCGCGCACAACAATGGCTACACCCTCGTGATAACCTTGGATTGCGGCATCAAATCGGTAGAGATGGCGGCCTATGCACAATCGCTTGGTATTGAGCTGATTGTGTGCGACCACCACTTGCCCGACAAAATCTTGCCTAAGGCATATGCCATCCTTAATCCCAAGCAAACCGACTGCCCCTATCCTTTCAAGGAGCTGAGCGGTTGTGGAATAGGCTTCAAGCTCATATCTGCATTGGCCATGGCTTGGAAATTGCCAATGGAGGAAAATGTGTATAAATACCTCGATTTGGTAGTCACCAGCATAGCTGCCGACATCGTACCCATAGACGGTGAAAACCGCATTTTGGCTTACTATGGCATCAAGCGCCTCAACGATTCTCCCTGCCTTTCCATCTCCACGTTGAAAGCGTTGGGCGGCGTGAAAAAGCCATTGACCGTATCCGACTTGGTGTTTGTCATCGGCCCTCGCGTAAACGCCGCCGGCCGCATGGACGACGCCAAAAAAGCCGTCGAGTTCTTCGTGGAAACCGACCCCGATAAAATCATCACCTTAGCCGAGGCCCTGCATAGCGACAACGACGACCGCAAGGAAGTGGACAAAAACATTACGGAAGAGGCGCTGGCCATCATTCATACCGATGAAAACCTGCAACAACGTAAATCGACCGTACTCTACCGCCCCCACTGGCATAAAGGGGTAGTGGGCATCGTGGCCTCCCGCCTGCTCGACCACTACTACCGCCCAACCATAGTGCTTACGTCGGCCAACGGCAAGGCCACCGGCTCGGCGCGTTCGGTAGCGGGTTTCAACATCTACGAAGCCATTCACCAGTGCAAAGACCTCTTAGACAATTATGGAGGCCACTTTTATGCTGCCGGAATGACGATGAGCGAAGACAAAGTACAGGACTTTATAGACCGTTTCGAGAAAGTGGTGTCGGAGTCCATCACGCCGGCCCAAATGGTGCCCGAAATCGAAATCGATGCCGAGATTCCGCTCACCCACGTGCGGCAGCAGTTCTACAACATTATCAGGCAATTGGAGCCCTTTGGCCCAGCCAACATGAAGCCCGTTTTTCTGACCACCCGCGTCTTCGACTATCAAGGTTCGTCGAACATCGTGAAGGAACAGCACATCCGGTTTGTGGCCCACCAAAAGAACGGAGCCATCGTGGAAGGCATCGGCTTCGGCTTGGCCGACAAGTTCGATACCGTCAAAAACGGCCCCTTCGATATGATTTACAACTTGGACGAGAACGAGTTCAATGGCACATCGAAACTGCAAATCCGGGTACTGGACGTCCGCCCCACGCTTAATTGACCCGCTGCAATACTTGGGGTTTACCTGAACTTATGGTTGTTCACCATAACCGAACCATCGGCCGCCTTCGATATCGTGAGGTTGTCGGCGGGGCGCAGCACCAGTTCATCCATAACGGTGTAGTACTTCACCTTATGATCCATGAGCCAAATTACAACCTTGGCACAGTTGCCGGGCATTTTGAAATACAGTGAAGGACGAGACCACAAGTCGTTGTGGTCTACCGCCACTTTTGTCAATACATCGGCACCACCAATGTTTTTACCCTGAGCATCAAAGAAGTCCATCCTGAGGTTGGGGCTCAAATAGGTTTGCCGTTCCAGCAGGAACCAAGCGGATATCTCATAATCACGCCCGTCGGTGGTGGGGTGCACGGGTATCTCGGCAATAATGCTGTCTGCGGGATTCCAGGGCTTGGCGCCCACGCCGAAGAACACGTCGGGCGACTTCATAGGGTCAAAGTGCTGCATATAGACATTTTGGCCGTCGCCGATTACGGTATCCATCTTGGACATGGCAGACACGAACCGCCCAACGCTGTCACGAATTTTTTGGTCTACCTCCAATTGCCGCTGCGGATAAAACGCATAGGCAGTAACGCCATCAAATTGACCAAGGGAGTCGCAAGCACGCAAAAAATAACGTTCATCGGGTGCCAAGGGGAAATCCGGGTGGTGCATCATAAGCAGCGGTTTACCGGTTTTGAATTCCTTCAAAAAAGGCTTATATACATATGGGCCTGCCGAAAGTTTCAATTGGTTTCTCGCCTCGCTCCACGATGAACGGGCCAAATTGTTATCTACAACGGGAAGTTTGGTCTGTAGGGCCGCCATGAAGCCCAGCGATACCAGCCAGGGACTATCTCCGATTACCCAATATTTTTCGGTACCCACGCTAATCATCCCATATTCCAATATGGCTTCAAAATCGGAGGCAGAATGGTTTTTGGAGGCCAAAAAATGCTGCCAGTTGTCCTGTTTTTTCTGAAAAACGGATTCAAAATTGAAGTCGGACCTACTTGCCAAAATGCGGCTATATTCCATATAGTCAGATGCTTCATATCCCCAGAGTGTGAAGCATGCTACAACGAGCAGAATGGCGATGTAGGGCATAGTGGTTTGTAAAGACCCATACCAACGGTCTATCACAACAACCGTGTAAATGGATAACACGTAATAGAAAATCCAACTGAACCGCCCCAAAGCCCGTAGCTGCTTGATGATGGAAAGGTAATCCAGCAGCCATTCCATCTTGAAGATGAACGGGATGCCCATTGAAAAAGCCAGCGTTGCGAACCCAATGAAAAACCAAATGGGAGAAAAAACATTGTCCGACACCAATAATGCCTCCCCTCTGCGCTTTTTGACGATGCCCGCCAGTATCGATATAATGCCAACCACTATGGAAGTTATCCCCAAATAATCGAAGCCCTCATTGATCTCGGTAACGCGGCTCACAAAATGTTGCTGCATCAGATAATGCCAAATGACGGAGTAATGGCACGTGAACAGGTTGATTGGACGGGTGAGGAAAGAAAGGGAGCCAAAGGGCATGATGGGCCGATCCTTAATAGGGTCGGTCAATTTCATGAATAGGCTGAACAGCATGTAGACCGTTACCGCGGCAATCGGCAACAACGCGGCATGACGCAATTTGCTACGGAGTTCCGCTTTCGTGAGCACCATGTATCCGACCGCATACATGACAGACCACAATACGATAAGGGCAGCGAAATAGGGATGTATGAAACACAACACCATTCCAAGTAAACCAACATACAAGGCATACCTCCACTTTTTTGAAGTATGAAACATCAACGTCCAATAAAACACCATCGGTATCACACAAGAAATGCTCAGGGTGAAGTGGGCCAAAATGCGGAAAAACTGCGGGGTGAAAATCCCGATGATGCCGGAAAACAGGAATGCCAAGGCATGCCTAACCTCAAACTTCCTGAGAATGAGGTAGATGAAAAGGATGGAAGCAATGTAACTCCCTTCAATAACCCTCCACATCACCGCCAAAGCGGTTTCGGGCTGCACATGGTGGAAGGTGGCGAAAAACATGGACAGCAACGGAAAACCATCCGTAAACAATACGTGTTCGCCATAGGGGTAAATCATCCCCATGAACCAATACCCTTTACCTTGTTCCGACTGGACCAAGTAGGTATATAGGTTTTTGAGGCTATCGCCCCCCAACTCCACCACTCCATGCGCCGGAAACGTGAACAGGTCGGAAAACGCATAGGCAACCAAACAAAGTGCGTAAATAAAGGTAGCAACGAGCCAAGTAAGCTCGCTACGTCTAGTGGAGGGGTGGATTGAAGGTGTTGTTGGGCTATCCATAAAGTTTGCAATGCGCAGATTCCGCAAGGTTCAACATCAAAAGAATGCTGCCTTTGGAAAAATATTGCCTAAGCGGCCGAAAATTACGCAATTGCGGCGCATTTTCGCACCGACGCATGTAGCCAACTGCTTTTTGACGGCCTGAAAAGGTGACGTCGGTAATGGCGGCTGTTTTTTTGGCAATGGCTGAGTACCTTTGCGCAAATTTTTCCGACCAAATCATATTCATTTATCCAACTTATGGAATACCGTATAGAGAAAGACACCATGGGCGAGGTCAACGTACCTGCCACTGCGTATTATGGGGCACAAACGCAACGCTCCATCGAGAACTTTAAGATAGCCCGCGACACCAACAAGATGCCGCGCGAAATCATCAATGCCTTCGCCTACCTCAAAAAAGCGGCCGCCATCACCAATTGCGAATTGGGGGTTTTGCCGGCAGAAAAATGTGAGCTCATAGGCAAGGTGTGCGACGAAATCTTGGACGGCAAGCTTTATGACGAATTCCCATTGGTGGTTTGGCAGACCGGTTCGGGTACACAATCGAACATGAACGTAAACGAAGTGGGGGCCTACCGTGCTCACGTGCTGAATGGCGGCCAACTGACCGACGAGAAAAAGTCGGTTCACCCCAACGAC
>CAIVHI010000117.1 GCA_903905685.1 uncultured Bacteroidota bacterium
GATGTGAACGGCAACCAAGTGCAAGAACTCGACCAAGTCGCTTCCGGCACATCATGGTCTCCACTTCAACAGTATGTTTCAACATATAGTGCTACCAACCAAGTACTTACAAAAACGTTCCAAACTTGGTCAGGTGGCTCATATGTCAACAGCACCAAGTACTCTTACGGCTACGATTCTGCCACCGGCAATCTGCTTACCGTTCTTTATCAAGTTTACAACGATAGTGCTGCCAAGTGGGCTAACACTACACTCATGATTTACAGCAACTTCTCCGGCAGCAATCCACAAACCGGCGAAATGCGCACTTGGAACGACACGCTCTCCGGTGGTAGCTGGCAGCCCAGCATGTTGTATACCTATACTTACAACAGCAATGGCCAAATGACTTCTAAAACCGCAGAGTCTTGGAACGTGACCGGCTTCTATGAGTATGCAGCAGGCGATCCCCGCTCCAACTACTACTACGAAACGGCAACGGTGAGCGAAGTGAAAAATGTAGCTTCCAACGGTATTGATGCCGACGTATTCCCCGTTCCCGCTCAAGGCATGTTGCACATCAATGTTTCTGCCGACCAAGCTACGTCTTACGATATCACCATCCTTGATATGGCAGGTCGTCCCGCCAAAACGTGGACTGTACCCGCTACCGACCATTACACTACCACCATCTCAACCGACGGTTTCGCGCAAGGCAATTACATCGTGAAGATAGCATCAGACAAGGGCCAAACGGTAAAACAAATAACCATAGTTCATTAATCTCATCTCACCAATAGGAATTGACGAGAGGCTGCCCGACATCGGACAGCCTCTCGTCTTTCTGGGATGCCGTCATTCCGATTCAATATACGCATAGCGCGAGTTGATAAAGACCCACCACTTCGACGCGCGTGTTTCGCTTTTAGGAAATAAGACTCTAACTTTGAAGTTGCCTTACGCACCTTATGCTTTTTGCCATAGTAGACATCGAGACCACGGGCAGTTATGCATCGGCCAACGGAATCACCGAAATAGCCATTGCCATACACGACGGCACCAAAGTCATCGACTATTATGAATCTTTGGTGAACCCCCGCGTACCTATCCCCTTCTTCATTCAGCGGCTCACGGGCATAGATGACGATATGGTTGCAGGAGCACCGGCATTCCATGAAATTGCACCGGTGGTATACGAGCTTCTGCAGGACAAAATATTTGTCGCGCACAATGTCAACTTCGACTACTCCTTTGTAAAGCACCATCTCAAGGCTGCCGGTTTCGAATTGGAGACCAAGAAGCTTTGCACGGTGAGGTTGGCTCGGAAGGTGCTCCCCGGCATGGCCAGCTACAGCTTAGGGAAACTCACCACCTACTTGGGCATCAATCACGGGCAGGCCCACCGCGCAGGCGGTGATACCTTGGCCACTGCCGACTTGTTCACGCTTATCGTTGCCAAGGATACGGCTCAGGTAATAGAGTCGATGCTGAAGGGGAAGAGCAAGGAATCTTACCTGCCGCCCCACCTTAGTGTAGACGAATTGGATAAATTGCCGTCGAGTCCGGGAGTCTACTACTTCCATAATTCCAATGGCAAGATAATATACGTGGGGAAGGCCAAAAACCTGTATAAGCGCGTCAAGAGCCATTTCTCCAATAATAAGACGACGCGCCAAAAGCAGGATTTCATTAGGGAGACCCACCGCATAAGCTACAAGCCTTGGGCTACCGAGCTGATGGCCGAGATTATGGAGAGTGCCGAAATTCGCCGCATTTGGCCCATGTTCAACCGTAGTCAAAAGGGATACCTGCCCCAATTTGCCCTTATTGCCTACGTGGACCAACAGGGGTTCACTCGGTTCGCTATTGAAAAGAATCGTGCAGGGCGCAAACCCGTATATACCTTCAATACCGTGGGTGAAGGGCGGCGGCGGCTTCGCGAAATGGCCGATGAATTTGGTCTATGCATCAAACTCTGCAACATGAATGCCGATTATGATTTGGCCGCAGAATGCACTTGTAAGGAACATGCTGCTCCCGACGAGTACAACATACGCGCTGCAAAGGCATTGGAGGGACTCAAAAAAAGGCTGCCCACTTTCGCATTTGTAGACAAAGGTATGGACGATAACGAACACAGTTGCATCTTGGTACTGGAGGGTGCGGTGTTCGGATTAGGATACTTGGAAAATGAAAAAGCGGAGCTGAAAGACTTGGAGGCCTTGAAAAACGCGATGGACCCCATCAAGGACAACGACTTCATCCGTAACCTGATTTTTAGATATGCTGCCGAGCAGCCCGAAAAGTGCATCTTGATTTGAGGTCCGATTAGCGCAACAGCATTTCTTTTGTGCGCCACAATACCGATTCGTTTTTTACCAATATCGGGTATAGTTCCCGCCGGCCCCCAAAGGTGCCGAAGAAGCGTTCCACGCC
>CAIVHI010000118.1 GCA_903905685.1 uncultured Bacteroidota bacterium
GCAATGGTGTCGAGGCATGCTTTTGCAGCACCGGTGGCCTGAAAAACATCCAACATTTCGGTAACCTTTTGTTCACTGTCGCCCGTGGCCAGCCGCATGATGTCCGCTTTTTGGTGGTCGGGGGCGTTCTCAAGGGCCTTTATTAGGAGGAAGGTTTTTTTGTTGGCTTTAATGTCGCCACCGTTTTGCTTACCCGTGGCCTCGGGGTCGCCAAAGGCATCCAAATAATCGTCTTTGAGTTGGAACGCGATACCCATGTTCTTTCCGAATGCATAAAGGCGGCTGGCGTTGTCTCCAACGCTGCCTCCCGTAAGTGCACCAATTTGCAGGCTGCATGCCAGCAAAACCGACGTTTTGAGCGCTATCATATTGATGTATTCCTGCATAGACACGTCGTTGCGCAGTTCAAAATCCATGTCCAATTGTTGTCCCTCGCACACCTCTGCCGCCGTACGGTTGAAGATATCCAATATGGCAGGCAATGACCGTCCAATTTTGGCAAGTTCCATGTAGGCATGAATATTCATCACGTCGCCACACAATATGCCGGCCGTAAGTCCGTGAGCGGCGTGAACCGTTGGTCTTCCACGCCGGAGGGGCGCGCGATCCATAATATCGTCATGAATCAATGTGAAATTGTGAAAAAGTTCCACCGCACTGGCGGCATGCCAAGCGTCGGTAGTCAATTCCCCGAACAGCTCGTTTCCCATTAGGCAAAGCACCGGACGAATGCGTTTGCCCCCATCGGCAAGAAATTGACTGCAAGGGTCGTACAACCCTGCGGGCTGGGCCGGAAACGGCATATGTTGTGCAAAATAGCCGTTGAATTTGGAAGCAAGTTCCCTATAGGAGTACATATCAGTTGAATTTCGATGCTTGAAAAACGCGCCAAAGCCCAAAATTACCGGTTTGCAAGTAATACTTTGCAGTATTCCACCTCACGGTAACCATAAATTCAAGTAGCAATCCGGCCGTCGGCAGCATGTTTTCTAGTCAGGCTTGTTTTTATTTGGTTAATATTTTCTAAATTTTATAATTATTGACATTAGAGGTTGTGCTCCGGCACATGAGTTGATGGAATTAGACCTATAGCTGTGAACGAGGAATTTTTTTTGGGCAGAAAGCCCGAAAACCGGTATTTTGGCTCCGTTCGCAATTAAATTCCATTAGCAGTGCAGTCATCCTTACGGGCCATATCATTATTGATTTTGTTGATTTTCCTTTGCTCCATAACCGTATATTCGGGAGTTTTGAAGGGTAAAGTGACCGATGAAGCGGGTGCCGGTATGCCCTACGCCGCCGTATTTCTCGATGGCACGACTGTAGGGACCACTACCAATGCATCGGGAGAATATTTGATGAATGTTCCTGCGGGATTGTGCAAAGTTGTTTGCCATTTCATTGGTTATGAACAAAATACCATCGTTATCGATATGCCTGAATCAGGTATTGTGCTGCGCGATTTCGTCCTGCATCCTCAGCTTCTCGAGATGCGTGCGGTAGATGTTCACGCCAATGCCGAAGACCCCGCTTACGAAATCATCCGCCGAACCATTGCAAAGCGAAAAGAACATTTGGAACAGGCCAAAACCTTTCAGGCATCGCTTTATTTAAAGACCGTGGGTCGGTCGCGGTCGCTGCCGGACAAGTTTATGGGCCAGAAAATCAAAACGCCCGACTTGGACGTGGACAGCTTGGGCCGAGGGGTGCTCTATTTGGCAGAGGAATATGCGGACTACTACGCATCTGGCGAGAAAGAAAGCACAGTAATCAAAAGTGTCACTGAAAGTGGTAACTCGTCCGGGCTTGGTTTGGCCAAGCTGCCGCCAGTCATATCTTTCTATAAGAATAACGTCAAGCTGTTCAGCCCACGTGGGTCCGTCTCGCCCATCGCGGAGAACGCATTTTACTACTACAAGTATAAATATTTGGGGCAGTTTGAAGAAAAGGGACATATCATAGATAAGGTAATGGTAGTGCCGAAGCGACAATTCGAACCCTGTTTTGGTGGCACTATTTTTATTGATGAGGACGGTTATTGGATACACAGTCTAGACCTCACGCTCCCTAAGTCTACAGGGGTAGACCTGTTCGATACCTTGAAGATAACCCAAATGTACCTTCCGAATGGCAAGGGCCTACGCGTCATTAAAAGCCAATTGATTTATGTTGCCGCGAAGATATTCGCATTCGACATTACCGGAACTTTATCTGCCCTCTACGAAAACCCAAAAATCAATGAACCCATCCCAGATTCGATATTCAAGTCGAAGCTGGAAGGTAGCTACGATAAAAACGCCATCCGCAACGACACGGCCTATTGGAACCAAAATCGCCCGGTACCGCTGCAATCCGATGAATTGAAGAATTTCAAGGTACAGGACTCCCTCAACAAAATTGTTGAAAACCCCCATTATGCCGATTCGGTGCGGAAAAAGCAGAACAAGGTCAAGGCAGTGGACCTCTTGTTGATGGGTAAAACCTTAAATGGGCCGGAGTATAAAGACCGATTGAGCACGCGCAGCCTTCTTGGTATCAGCAACTACAATATTGTCGAAGGCTTCAATCTCGCACCCCGAATTACTTGGCGCCATACTTCCGATACAGGGCATAATTGGTTCTTAACCAATGCTGCGCGATATGGATTCAGTAATACGCACTTTAACGACATCTTAAGGCTATACTATACGTCGGACGACCGTTCGTGGCAGACACGCAGATGGTTGGCGGGTATAGAGGGCGGACGGTACGTTTTCCAATACAACTCCGATAACCCGGTTTACCCAATAATGAATACGCTCTCTGCATTGTTCCTCAGGGAGAGCGACTTGAAGATTTACGAGCGTTGGGAAGGAACGGCATTTGCCGAGCGTAGGTTTGGAAACGGGTTCACCGCCTATGCACGCCTATCGTGGCAGCGAAGGTTGCCACTCGACAATACCACTTCATTCAGTTTCGCCTCAACCAACGATGTCACTTTCTTGAGCAACGTTCCAAGTCACCTTACCCAGATTACTGACTGGAAAACGAACGATGCGATGCTCTTTCATGCATCGCTGGCTTGGCAAGCCGGCTACAGGTATATCCAATATCCCAAGTTCAAAACACCTATTCCGGGCAAATACCCAAAAATTACATTCACTTACGACAAGGGAATACCGGACGTTTTTGGCAGTATTTCCAATTTCGACAAATACAAAGTAGCTGTTACCGGCAATGCGATGCTCAACCTGTTGGGGTCCCTATCCTACAAACTTGCCGTAGGTGGGTTCCTGAATTCAGCCTATGTATCGATACCCGACCTCGATCATCCATACGGC
>CAIVHI010000119.1 GCA_903905685.1 uncultured Bacteroidota bacterium
ATTGGGACGCCCGTTCGCTTTTGGAACATTGTGCAGATTTGGGAACGCATTAGGATTGCAAACTGGAATTCCCAAAAACGGAACGTCCCGACAAACTCCGCCCCCCTACCCGAGCAACCGGGCATACAGCCCGCGGCTGATATGTATGGCGGAACTCCAAAGCAGGTTTTGCCGCACCTCCTCCCGGATAGCCTGCCTTTTGGACGCCAAGCCCGATTCAAGCCAAGCCTCAACTGCAGCAGCATATTGGTATTGGTCGGCGGCGGGATTGGAAATTTGGATGCCCATCACCAACTTGTCGTCATACAACCGCTTGGGAATACCACCTACGCCTTCTTCAACAATGATGGGAAGCCCAGACGCAAAATACTCGGCGATTTTGACGGGGTTGGCAACTATATTCACGAGGGTGGGTTTGCGTATCAGCACACCCGCATCGCATGCCGTGAGCGTTGCAGCCACTTCATTTTGGGGCACGTTTTCCAGCACCACAGTGCCGGTGTAAATGCCTACCTGCACCAACATTTCCTTGATTTTATCGATTTCGGGCGACAGCATCACCAACCTTATATCGGTATTGCGGTCTACCAGTTTTTTGAGGAATGGCAAAGTGAGGTCGTCCAAATGCTGGTATTTGGCGGTGGTGCCGGAGTAGACGACGGCTATATCGGAATCCTTGATGCCCCACCGCTGTCTAATGGCAGCACGCCGGGAATCGTCGGTTATGCCTGATACACAGCATTGCACCACGATGGTGTTTTGGGGGGCACCCAATTGGGTGACGAGCAATTCCCGGAGGGCTTCGCTCACGGTGGTCACCCCGTCGGCACCACTAATGGCATTGCGGAGTTCTTCATTGGTGCGGTCGAAGTCGCTGCGGTCGACCCCTACTGCATGTTCTACATGTTCTATGCCGCGTTTATACAGCAATTCTGCCGGCCAGTAGCCCCGCACATCAAGTACCACCTTGTCTTTCGGGAACCTCCTTTTCAACCGAATGGCCCATTGTGCGGCCTGTTCTCCACGGCAATGGTAAACGACGGGCGTGCCGCCCATCATCAACCGACGAAGACAGAGCGATTGGATAATGGGTGCCTTTGCCAGCCTATCCACTCCGTTGAACATCGAGATCTTTATATTGGGACACCTCTTACGCAAGAAACGCACTTTGTCCTGCGCCTTTTTGTCGAACGCCTCGCGAAGAGGGGCGATGATCCATGCCTGCACGTGTTTTGGCGCAAAACCCTTTTTATCCTTGGCTTGAGCCTCTGCCTGATCGAAAAGCTGACTTTGAACCAGCGGCGTTTGATATTCACCGCCTGTAGTGATATGTACGAGGTTGTATGTTTTCATCATTGCGTTCGGGTTGCATCAACAAAGGAATCGCGCAAAACGGCAATTGTACCCTTCGTGGCGTGAAATTAATGGTTCCCGAATAAATAATACATTTCGGATATCGAACCTTGCAACTGCAATCCGATTTGCGGCAGCCGTAACCGGCTGAACCTACACCAAGTCGTCCTTCAGCAAATCGGGGCGGCGGTCTTGGGTGCGTTTTAGCGATTGGTCGTAACGCCACTCTTCAACCAGCTTGGGGTTGCCGCTTAAGAGCACGTCGGGCACAACCATGCCGCGAAAATCGGCAGGTCGGGTGAATACAGGTGGGGCAAGCAGGCCATCCTGAAAGGAGTCGAACAAGGCTGAAGTCTCATCGTTGAGCACTCCGGGAATCAACCTACCCACGGCATCTACCACAACCGCCGCAGCAAGTTCGCCACCGCTGAGGACATAGTCGCCAATAGA
>CAIVHI010000120.1 GCA_903905685.1 uncultured Bacteroidota bacterium
AAAACAGGGATTCCCAAGGTGGACATTTTGGTCACACTGGAGACGTTTTTCAAAGAAGTGAAAGAATCGTTGGTGGAGGGTGAGCCGGTCTATGTACGTGGGTTCGGCAGTTTCATCCTCAAGAAGCGCGCAGCGAAAGTGGGCCGCAACATCAAGAAAAACGTTGCCGTAGACATACCGGAGCACTTCATTCCGGCATTCAAGCCGGCGAAGGAATTCGTAAATGCCGTGAAAGACACCAAGGTGAAATTTGAGGATCAGCCTAAAATGGAAATGGCCGAGGTAGATTGATTCCCGAATGTGACATTCGAATTGGCTACCTTTGAGGCGAAATTTCAAACAATTGCGGCTTATTCACTATATCACAATCGGCTCGGCCATAGCGCTAGGAACGGCACTGTATTTTGGAGGCAATACCATACCTCCACCACAACCGCCACAACAAGGCATGCCGGGTGCAATGGGTGGGCCTATGGCGGGAGGCACGAAGAAAAAGGTGCCCTTCGAATCCGTATTGGCAGCTTCCTTAAAGCGGCTTTCGCCCGAGGCGAAGGAAAAATTGAAAACCATAGAAGCCGGTCTGGCCAAAAAGTCGGACTCGGTTGCTATGGTTTCTGATTATAACGCAATTGCGAAAGTGTGGGCCGAAGAAAAAGACCCGAAAATAGCCGCCCATTTCAAGGGAGTTGCAGCAAAGTTGGAGAATTCAGGAAAAAACCTGACCTTTGCAGCCCGACTTTTTTTGGAGTTGCTGCCCGAAGAAGAAAATCCCGATTATCAATCGTGGGAAGCTTCAGAAGCAGTGGCTTTCGCCCAGTTGGCGGTTGAAAAAGACAGTGCATCGGAAGATGCGAAGTTGGCTTTGGCAACGGGATACTTGGAAGGCTCCGGTGAACCCATGAAAGGCGTTCAGCTCCTTCTAGGAATCGTGAGGGAACGGCCGGACGACATACCTGCAAACCTTTTGCTCGGGAAAATGTCGGTAAGGTCGGGACAAATGGACAAAGCGGTTGGGCGGCTCGAAACCGTGTTGAAGCAGGAACCACAAAATACGGAAGCCCTCTACTTCTTGGCGCAAGCCTACAAAGGGAAAGGTGACAAAGCCAAAGCGGTGGAACTGCTCCAAAAATGTAAGAAAGCTGTAAATGACCCCGAATTCGACAAGAAAGCGGACGAAGAAATGAATTCATTAAAGTAACTAGATAAATCATTTTAATTATGCCTTGCGGTAAAAAAAGGAAAAGACATAAGATTGCAACCCACAAACGCAAAAAACGTTTGAGAAAGAACCGTCATAAGAAGAATAAATAAGGGCACCGGGTAATACCCACCCCATTGTTATTTATCGTTCGCCCCCGCCTGCACCATTTCCGAGACTTTCGGCCTTGATGTCCATACCATGAAACACCCCTATTGGGGACTCTCGGTATCATGTCGCTTTACAGGAGACATCTTATGGTCTTTTGCAGCGTAGGGTCGCAATTGGTGAAAAGACGGCCTAATGAACAAAGAACTTATTATCAATGCCTCTCCGGAGGGCGTGGAAATCGCCTTGATGGAAGACAAAAAACTGGTTGAGCTACACTATGAACGTGGGCAAGACCAGTTTGCTGTTGGCGACATATACCTGGGCAAGGTCAAAAAACTGATGCCCGGACTTAACGCTGCCTTCATAGACGTAGGCTACGAAAAGGATGCTTTTCTGCATTACACCGACTTAAGTCCACACCTCAAGTCCATCCTGAAATTTACCAAGAACGCCGCCGAAGGGAATACTCCATGGGGCGATGACTTTGGCAAATTCAAGAATGAACAGGAAATAGTCAAGACTGGGAAAATAACGGAAGTATTCAACGGGAAGCCCGAAATCTTGGTCCAAATCCTGAAAGAGCCCATCTCTTCCAAAGGCCCAAGGCTGAGTTGCGAAGTGTCTTTGCCCGGCCGATTCGTCGTAATGACCCCATTTAACGATGTGGTGGCCATCTCCCGCAAAATCCACTCTGCCGATGAAAGAAAACGCTTGCAGCGGATAGTGGAGGCCGTGAAACCGAAGAATTTCGGAATTATCGTCCGCACCGCCGCAGAGGGGAAGAATACGGCCGAGCTTCATGGAGATATTTTGGAACTCTCCAAATCATGGAAGACGCTCCAAACCAACCTGAAGGGGGCAAAAGCACCCAAAATGGTGCTCAGCGAGCAAGATAAAACCACATCAATCCTCCGCGACTTGTTGAACACCAGCTTCCAAAAAGTGGTGGTAAACGACAAAAAGATTTTCGCGGAAACCAAGGAATACATCTCCCGCATCTCGCCCGACCAAGAGGAAATCGTCACCCTGCACACGTCGCAACAGCCCATCTTCGAAACCTACGGCATTGCCAAACAGGTGAAGTCGAGTTTCGGAAAAACCGTAAACCTGCCCAGCGGCGCCTACCTCATCATTGAGCACACCGAGGCGTTGCACGTCATCGACGTGAATAGCGGAACCCGCAGCGCCGAAGCCGGTCAAGAAAACAATGCCATCGTCACCAATTTGGAGGCTGCGCAGGAAATCGTTCGCCAAATGCGCTTGCGCGATTTGGGCGGCATCATCGTCATCGACTTCATTGATATGAAGCTCGCCGAAAACAAGAAACAACTTGTTGAGGCTGTTGAAGACTTGATGGCAACCGACCGTGCACGCCATACCGTGTTGCCCATCACGAAGTTCGGGCTTATGCAAATTACAAGGCAGCGTCTGCGGCCCGAGCTCAACATATCTACGGCCGAAGTTTGCCCTACCTGCAAAGGCACCGGTAAAATAGGACCATCCATCTTGCTGGCCGACGATATAGAGAAAGACCTGAAATACTTGGTTACACAGGGTCACCGCAACATGTCTTTGCAGGTGCACCCCATCTTGGAGGCCTACCTCACAAAGGGAGGGATTTTCAAGTCTTCGATATCCAAACGCTGGCAAAAGGAAAATGCCATGAAACTGAAGGTGGTTACCGATAACGATTCCGCAATCACGGAGTACCACTTCTACGATGCCGAGACCGACGACTTGATTAAGATGTAGCCGCGAAGGTGCTCATCCTGATAAGCCATCTTGGTTGGATACAAGGGCTGCTTTGGTTTTCAACTGTCAACTTTGTTTCTGGAAGCTTATCCGGCAGCCTGAAAAAACGTCAGCTCATCCTATAGTGCTTTCCCGGTAGTAGCGTTACCAGCCCCATCATTTCCAATTGCAGCAGGGTGGCCGCCAGCTGCGAACTGATGAGGCCGGTTTTAAACAATAGGTCGTCGGTATGCAGGGAGTCTGCGGCCTGTAGCAAATCTATTACCACTTTCTCCGTTTCATTGAGCTCTACGAACAATTGTTTTTGCACTGGGCGTGTCTTTTTCGATGTATTCCATTGCATCAAGTCTATCAAATCTTCTGCCTTGGTAATCATGGTTGCAGTGTTGGTGCGAATCAATTCGTTGCAGCCCGCACTCCGGCTGTCGTTCACCCTGCCTGGGTAGGCGGCTACTTCCCTGTTGTAGCCATTGGCTAGGTGGGCGGTGATGAGTGCGCCGCCGGCCAGATTGCTCTCCACTACCACGGTAACGTCGCACATACCCGCAACAATGCGGTTGCGCATGGGGAAGTTCGTTCTGTCGGGCGCAGTGTCTTTACTGAATTCAGTAAGCAACCCGCCATGCTCGGCCATCTGCCCGGCGAGCATTTTGTGGGTGTGCGGGTAAATCCTACTCAAGCCATGCCCCAATACGCCAATGGTGGGAACGCCTACAGCCAGTGCCTTTTTATGGGCCACGGCATCTATACCCAATGCCAGGCCGCTTACAATCAATACCTGCTCCATACCGCGCAGGCCTTCAATAAGTTCCTCGCAGAGGCGGTGCCCGTATTCGGTGTTCTTGCGGGTGCCGACTATGGCCACCGTCTTTGCGGCATTGACGTCGGCAGTACCTTTGTAATAGAGAAGGAAGGGTGCATCGGTGCAATTGGTTAGTCGCCGCACGTCGCCATAGCGTAGGAGGCGGATGTCGTTTTTCACTATGAAGCGCAGCTCTTCGTCAGCGCGTTTCATGATTTGCGTATCTTTAAATCCCCGCACTTTTGCATCGCCAACCCCCTCCACCATTTTCAGCTCTTTGAGGGGTGCTTTAAACACCCGTGCTGCCGACCCATAGTGCTCCAATAGGTTGCGGCCGGTTTTCGAACCAATACCGGGCACAAAAGTGAGTGCCAACAGGTGCAGCCATTCTTCGTCGTCTCCCCACATCTCCATATCTCGCCAACATGCACAGGCCTGCCTTCCTGCGGCTTTTTCTTCCAAATGTAGCCCTACCTCTGCAAACTAGTAAAGGTGGGAGGATAGTTTTTTAACGTAAACATTTAATAATTTGAGAAACAGTTTCCTACATTTATGGTCTACCTTCGCTGCGCTAAATTTGAAGCTATGAAAAGGACGTTGGTCTACCTGGTGCTGATGGTTGCAACAGCCACGGTTGCAGGGGCAAAGCACCGTAAACACAACAAATCCAAACCCATTCACAAGGGCATTACGGCCGTCAAAGTCCGTTTTGGCGCCTGCTATGGGCGTTGCCCCGAATACTCGGTGGCTATAGACCGGGAAGGAAAGGTTACCTATACCGGCATCCGTTTCACCGCCGATACCGGCGTTTTCGAAAAGAAGGCCGACCCAACGGAGACATCGCGCATACTGGATATGTTCGAGACCTACCGCGTAGATACCTGTGCCAACCGTTATCGTGTGCGCATCCCCGACGTTTCCGTTTATGACTTTTCGGTCACTTATAACGACTCGGTAAAAGCCATCCTCAATGCCACTTTTGGGCCATCATATTTGCAGGCGCTTACGTCTGAGCTCAATGCCGTGGGTAAGAAAGTGGATAATGAAGGTTGGAAACGCGTACCTGCCGGCCACTCGGCCGTTTACCGCAAATAGGGGTTTATCCGTATTTTCGCGCCTGATGATTGCGGGCATGTGCCCGGTAAAACACGCGACATGGGAAAGAACAGAGTATCATTATTCTTAGGATTATCGATCGTATCGGTGGTCATGGCATCATGCGGTGGCAACTCCGCAACTCCTCCGGCCAATGCGGCATCGGCGCAAATGCCGGGCGAGGCCGTTTACCGCAACACTTGCGCCGTGTGTCATCAATCGCAGGGCGAGGGCATTGCCGGTTCCTTCCCTCCATTGGCGAAATCCGATTTTTTGGCCAACCGCGAAAAGGCCATCCTCCAAGTGGTAAAGGGTAGCTCTGGAGACCTGGTTGTGAATGGCGTGAAATACAATGGGATAATGCCTCCACAATCGTTGAAAGACCATGAGATTGCCGCAGTGCTCACCTATGTTTACAGCAGCTTCGGCAATACCCGCGGCGCTGTGACAGTAGATGAAGTTAAGGCCGTTCGGGAAAAAATGTGATGCCCTCCAATCCCGGCTCTATTTGGGCTTCTTTCCACATAGGCTATAAATCGTGTTGCGATGTATGTACCGAAAATGTATGAAATGACCGACCATGACGCTATTTTGCGTTACATGTCCGCCCACAGCTTGGGTACTGTTATCACGGCCGTTAACAATGTTCCCAATGCCTCGCACCTTCCTTTTTGTTGGGACGCGGGCAGTGATGGATGGGTGCTGTACTCGCACTTTGCTGAGGATAACCCGCAGTGGAACGAAATGGAGCAAGGCGAGGTATTGATTGTTTTTGGGGGTGCCGATGCCTACATTTCACCCCGTCATTATAACGCTACTCAAAATGTACCCACTTGGAATTATGCTGCGGTACACCTCTACGGTCGGGCAACCATCATACACGACGACGAAGGAGCAACCGACATTTTGCAGCGCATGATTGCCGCCTTTGAGCCCGAATACCTGAGCCAATGGAATCAACTGGACTCGGCATACAAAAGCAGGCTGCTTCCCGGCATCAAGGCCGTCAAGGTTGAAGTTACGGCCATAAAGGCGGTGCAGAAATTGAGCCAAAATAAAAATGCACTGGAGCGGCAGCGTATATCGGCAGCCTTGGCCGACAGTAGGCGTGCCGCAGACCGCGAGGTGGCTGCCTTGATGGGGAAAAGGCCGGTGAACGACGGAGCCCCGGGGGCAAATGCAGAATGATACGCTTGGGCACGGTACAGGCCCGACCCCAAAAACAACTTTGACGCAATACCGAATTCGGCGATTATCGCTAAATTTGCTTTATATTTTCTAAAAATCACTATATTTACAAGGTAAAATATCATAATAATGGAAAGGAGCAAAATGATTGCCGATATAACGGATATCTTCCACGATGTGCTTGATGATGATTCTCTGGTAATAACTTCGGCCACAAAGGCATCGGATATCGACGATTGGGACTCCCTCACACACATCGAGCTGATTATCGGCATCGAAAAGCATTTCAAAATACGTTTCAACGCATCGGAAATCAACAATTGGGCCAATGTAGGGGAAATGTGCAACGCAATAGACTTACTCTTAAAGGCATGATGACGCTCGGAGACCAATTCGAAACACGGTTTGAGGTTACTGAACAGGTGTACCGAGGCTTTATGGAGATTTTTGCCGACCGCAACCCGCTGCATACCGATGAAGCATTTGCCCGCGAACATGGCTTTTCGGGCAAGGTGATGTATGGCAATATCCTGAACGGCTTTGTGTCGTATTTCGTGGGCGAGTGCCTGCCTGTCAAGAACGTGGCCATCCAGCATCAGCAAATCAAGTTTGGTACACCGGTATACCTGCACGACAGCTTGGTAATGCATAGCCACCTTGCAGAAGTGTACGATACGGTAAATGCGTATCTGTTCAAATTTTATTTCCAAAACACCGCAGGTGTAAAGGTTGCCCGCGGTGAGGTGAGAATCGGATTGTTGTCATGAATATACTCATCACCGGCGGCTCCTCGGGACTCGGAGCGGCCATCGTCCAAAAATTGGCAGTAGAAGGGGCCAACAAGGTTTGGTTCACGTTCGCATCCTCGAGCGGTAACGCTTCAGCATTGGCTTCGGCATTCCCCAATGCCGAAGCGTTGCACTGCGATTTCACCGATGCCTCATCTGTAGCGGCGCTCTGCGCACGTATCCCCGAAATGGATTTGGACGTGCTCATCAACAATGCCAACGGCAAGGTGCACAAAGAACATTTTTACAAGACAGATCCTGAGGTGTTCTTGAAAAGTTTTGAGCACAACATCATGCCGGCCATCCGCATCACGCAACAGGCATTGGTAGGCTTCCGCAAAAAACGCTCGGGGCGCATCATCAACGTCATATCGTCCTATGTGGTGAACAAACCCCCAACGGGATTGTCCATTTACGTAGCCAACAAGAATTACCTGTTGTCCATGTCCAATTCTTGGGCATCGGAATATGCCAAATTCAACATCGCATCCAATTGCGTATCCCCAAGTTTCATGCTTACGGGATTGACGGCGGATACCGATGAACGCGTGATTGCCCAAATGGAGCAGGAACATCCATATCACCACCTACTCACCGTTGGTGAGGCGGCAGATACCGTTGCTTTCCTCGTAACGGCCACTCCCCAAATCAACGGCACCAACCTCATCATCAATGCCGGGTCCGACATCAAATAACTATTCATGCAGTCATTTACCGTACTCAAAAAAAACCTGAAAAAGGATTTTTCGGGTTTCAAGAAAATTAAAGTTGCCGTATTGGCCGACACCGCTTCGCAGTTCCTATGTGCGGCCATTCGTGCTTATGGGTATGATGTGCAGCTAGACATAGACATTTATGAAGCCGAGTACAACCAGATAGACCTCCAAATTTTCGACCCGGGTAGTGGTCTCTATGCCTTCCAGCCCGACTACGTGGTGCTTAACAGGTCGACCGAAAAATTGCTGAAAGAATTTTACAAGTCGCACGGGCAAGCCGGCTTCTCGGTGGGCGTAGGGCAGAAATTGGAGCAGTATTACGAAACCCTCGCAACCAGGCTTAAAGCCAAAGTGTTGGTCAATACCTATCCTGAGCTTAACGATGGGGTATTCGGCAATTTTGCCGCCAAAACCGATTCGTCGTTCATTTACCAGCAACGCAGCGCCAACGTGGCCATTATGGACACGGCCCGGAAATGTAAAAACATGTTCGTGTACGACTTGGCCGCCATCGCCGCAAACGTAGGCTACCAAAACGTTTTTGACCCCAAAATGTATGTGAACGCCGATATGGTGTACCACATCGACTTCCTGCCGCATATTGCCAAGGCGGTTGCAGATGTGGTGCTAAGTGTTGGTGGAACGTTCAAGAAGTGCCTCATCCTAGACCTCGACAATACCACTTGGGGCGGCATTATTGGCGACGACGGCCCCGAAGGCATTCAAGTTGGGTATTTGGGCTTGGGCAAGGTTTTTACCGACCTGCAATTATGGGCGGCGGCATTGAAGAAGCGGGGCATCATCCTCGCCATTTGCAGTAAGAATACCGAAGAAATCGCAAAAGAGCCCTTCCAATCGCATCCCGATATGGTGCTGCGCCTAGACGACATTGCCGTTTTTGTGGCCAATTGGGAAACCAAGGTAGATAACATCCGCTATATACAGTCGGTACTGAACATCGGGTTCGACTCCATGGTGTTTGTAGACGACAACCCATTTGAAAGGGAAATGGTGCGCACCGGCTTGCCGGAGGTGACGGTGCCCGAATTGCCTTCCGACCCTGTAGATTACCTGTCCTATTTACGCAGCCTGAACCTGTTTGAGACGGCATCGTTTACTGAAGAAGACGAGCTGCGTACCCGCCAGTATCGCGAGGAGGCCGCGCGCAACATGTTGTTGCGCACTTTTGAGAACGAGCACGATTTTTTGGCGAGTCTTGAGATGAAGTCGGACGTTAGGCCGTTCGATACGTTTTCCATACCCCGGGTGGCCCAGCTCACGCAACGCTCCAACCAATTCAACCTCCGCACGGTGCGCTATACCGAGGAGGAAGTGGCGCAACTGGCTGCCGACTCCGGCTACATAACCTTGTCGTTGACGCTGGAAGACAAATTTGGCGACCATGGCTTGATTGCCGTCGTGATTATGAAACAGCAGGACGAACACACGCTCTTTGTGGATACTTGGATCATGAGCTGCCGGGTGTTGAAAAGGGGAATGGAGCGGTTCACGTTGAATGCCATGGTAGCGGAGGCCAAAAAGCGCGGAGTGGCAACCATAATCGGCGAATATCTACCCACCAAGAAGAACGGTATCGTGAAAGACCATTATTGCGGGTTGGGCTTTATTGAAGCCGGGTCGACTTGGGTGCTCGATGTGGAGAGTCATGTTCCCGGAGATTGCCACATAGCCATCAAGTGAAACCGGGAAGTCGTCTCGGGCCGGTGTTTTTATAATTATTTAACAGCATCCCTATGAGTAACGGGTGAAATCAGATATAACTTGCGGTGCATGTGGCGGCCGATGGGTATGCCGTGGGCAATATCTTAAACAACAAAATAAACACAATACATTATGAGAAGGTTCTTAGCACCATCGGTGGTTTTCTCCGTAGGATTGTTGCTTCTGGCCGGCTGTTTGGTGCCGAAGAAGAAAATGATGGAACAGGCCCACCGTGCCGATGTGGCCGAGGCCGACAACAAAAAATTGAAAGGCCAGGTTGCCAATCTGCAAGGTGAAAACGGCAAACTTGCCGCGGCCAACAAGGCACAGGATGCCGCCATTAAAGACCTGAACAAGAAAGTTGCGGAGCTTAACGACCAGATTGCAGCATTGCAGGCGCGTATCAATTCGCAAGCCGATAGTTTGGGAGCCTATCGCGAGAACGTGGCCAACCTCTCGGGCAAAGTGAAGCACCTCTCCGGAAAAGTGACCGAATTGGGCAGTGAAAATGAAAATGCCAACAACCAGTTGAGCCAAACCAAGGCCCAAATTGCCGAGCAAAAGCGCAAGTTGGAGCAGCTAC
>CAIVHI010000121.1 GCA_903905685.1 uncultured Bacteroidota bacterium
GGACGGCACCAATTTCTCCATATTGCTGGATACTGTGGCGGCTGGGATTGCCCCATCGAACAATTATGTGACCACCGACCTTGCCGGCTTCGGCGCCAAAGCCAAGCTGTATTACCGCCTGAATTTTACCTTGAAAAACGGGACCTCGGGCACATCTCCGATACGTACCGTGAACAATACCGACTCCGCAGCAATGTTGGCGAACTTCGATGCCGAACGCATCAACCACACTACCGTGGCGTTGAACTGGTCATCGAGCATCGATGCACAATTTCAGAACTACACGGTGGAGCGGCTGATTGCGGGTAGCTCTTATCATCCTATTGGGGGCACCATTGAAGCGGAACACCAAACCAACTATGTGTACCACCTCAACGACCAACCCGACCCGGCAGGTGCGCTTGTCGATGGCACAGTGATAACTTTTAGGGTGACGGGCATATTGGCAAACGGCGGATCCGTGGTATTCCCGGAAAAATCGGTTGTTTGGTCGCAGAACAATGCGCTGGTAAACATCTACCCCAACCCCGTGCAGAATGGCCATTTGACCCTGCTTTATGAATGCGACCCCGGCACTGCGGTTGATGTGCGGATTACGGACGCAGTGGGCAAGCAGATTTACGGCACCCAACTTACCGCCAGCCAATGGCACAACACTACTACCCTGTACACCTTTGCCCACCCGGCAGGCGTATATGTTGTGAAAGTGACCATTGGCGGTAAAACGTACATCCGAAAAATGGAGTGGCTCTAAAGTTTGCCGAAATCCATGTGGCAGTTCGTGCCTAATTTTGCCCGCGACACCCACAATTGTGGGTGTAATACGGTAATGGACAACGATTGGCTTCAAAAAGACCGCGCCTATGTGTGGCACCCCTTTACTCCGCAACTGCATGCCCCGAACAACATCGTGATTGAGCGGGCGAACGGCACGATGCTGATAGATACGGATGGAAGGGAGTATATAGATGGCATATCGTCTTGGTGGGTGAATCTGCATGGGCACAGTCACCCCTACATAACGGCGGCCGTAACGGCGCAATTGGCCAAAATGGAGCACTCCATTTTTGCGGCCTTCACCCACCCGCCGGGAATTGCGCTGGCCGAACGCCTATTGCAGCACCTGCCCGATTTCGGCAAGGTATTTTTCTCCGACAACGGGTCAACGGCTGTGGAAGTGGCGCTGAAGATGGCGCTGCAATACTGGTGGAACACGGGCAAGCCCAAGCATAAAGTGATTGCCCTGAATGGCGCCTACCACGGCGACACCTTTGGGGGGATGTCGGTAGCGGCGCGCAATGCCTTCAACCAGCCCTTTGAGAGGCTGCTGTTTGAGGTGGTGGGTTTAGACTTGCCTACTCCTGACAACATAGACAGACTGGCCGCAGAGTTGGAACACCTGCTCGAGGCCGAAGACATGGCATGCTTCATATTTGAACCGTTGGTGCAGGGGGCGGGCGGGATGTTGATGTATGATGCCGCGCACTTGGAACGCTTGATTCGCATTTGCCGCAATAAAAACTGCATCACCATTGCCGACGAAGTGATGACCGGCTTCGGCCGTACCGGAAAATTTTTCGCAATCGACCACCTTGGCGAACGCTCTGACATCGTATGCCTGTCGAAGGGTATCACCGGTGGTTTTTTCCCGCTGGGCGCTACGGTATGTAGGCAGTTCATTTATGATGCCTACCTGACTGCCGATAAAATGAAGACCTTTTTCCATGGGCACTCCTATACCGGCAACCCGGTGACTTGTGCGGCAGCTTTGGCCAGCTTGGACCTGATGGAGCAGCCCGAAACCTGGCACCGCATAGCCGCAATTGCAACCACCAACCAAGAGTTTGCGGAGGAACTGCGGCAATCGCCCGTTGTGGGCCGTGTGCGCCAAACCGGAACCATCTTGGCATTCGACGTACTGACTGCCGAAGAAACGGGCTACTTGAATAGCAGCGCCATACCCCTTGCCGATTTCTTCCTCTCCCGCAACATCATTTTGCGGCCGCTGGGCAATGTGGTTTATGTGTTGCCCCCCTATTGCATCACACCCGAAGAATTGCAAAAAGTGTATGAAGCCATCCGGGAACTGCTGGAGGCACTTGCCGATAAACGATTGTAAATCAACTAATTAAAACTTGATAATGTCAATTGGACGATGTTGGAGTAGTGCGTTTTGTAGTACGCCCAATTGGAGGGAGTAAGTCAAAGGCGCCCTGCCCTACTTCAAAGCTGCCCGCATCAACCTATCGTTGATGGCTGCACCAATGCCCGACTGCGGTAGCTTTTTGGCGATTAGGAGCTCGTATCCCCGTGTGTCCATGTCGTGAAGGGCGGCATACAGGTTGCGGGCGGCGGTGGCGAAATCGTCGTTGGTACACAGTAGGATTTGGCGACTTTCGGCAAGCAGCTCCGAAAAGGCGTTGTAGGTCATCAACCCGACCACTTTACCTAAATTTTCTTGTAAGGACTCGTCCACATCTTCAGTGATAATCAATGGTGTATGTGGACTATAATGACTGGCCAACATGCCAGGTGCCACGGGTTTTGCGCTGGAACCGCGCGCCACGGGACCTACGACGGCCTCCACCATGGCTATAGTGATGACGCCCTTTCGATAAACGGTAGGTACGCCGCCGGGAAACCCGATGATGGTAGATTCTATGCCGGCATCGCAGGCACCTCCGTCCAAAACATAGGGTATCCTGCCGGCCAGCATCTTCAGTACGTGCTCTGCACTGGTAGGGCTGACATACCCAAAAGGATTGGCACTGGGAGCCGCAAGCGGTAGGCCACATTCGCGCAGCAATGCCAACGCTACCGGATGTGCCGGTATGCGCA
>CAIVHI010000122.1 GCA_903905685.1 uncultured Bacteroidota bacterium
ATGTAACGGAAATCGAACCATCTGAACAGCCCTTGGAACTCATCAATCTGCTTTGCGGTGCAGAACGAGCCGACAGCATCGGAGCCGACATTATTACGTGCTCTTTGGGCTACAATACCTTCGACGATCCCGCCTACAACTTCAACTTTTCGACCGATTTCGACGGTAAGACCACGGTTGCGGCCCGCGCCGCCAATGCAGCCACCCAAAAAGGCATCCTCTTTGTTGCATCGGCAGGTAACGAGGGTGGCGACTCTTGGAACAAGATTCTCACACCCGGCGATGCAGACAGTGCGCTAACCATAGGCAGCGTGATGCCAACCGGCGTAATTGCGGGCAGCAGCGGTTTCGGTCCCAATGCCGCGGGCCAAATCAAACCCGATGTAGTGGCGCAGGGTGAGCCCGCAGCAGTAATAGAAGGTGGTATTTACACTTCCAACAATGGAACCTCCTTCTCCACTCCGCAAATTGCAGGATGGGCCGCATGCCTGTGGCAGGAACATCCAACTGCAACCCCTTGGGCACTGCGCACAGCCATCAGGCAATGCGCATCCATGTATACCGCACCGCAAGGACAATATGGCTACGGCATCCCCAATTTCATGTGCTCGGCCCAACAGCTCGACTTGACTTTCCCTACCGGAACCACCAATGAAGATTTGATTACGATTCGGCCCAACCCGGCTTCCAATGAGGTTCAGGTTTTTGTGGAATCTACCCAAACAGGCAATGCCACTCTCAGGATTACTGACGTTGCAGGACGTGTGCTGTATACCCTTTCACGCAAAATAAACGTTGGCAAAAATCCTCCATTCTACATCAGCACTGCATCCTTCCCGGGAGGTATGTATATTCTGGAATCAGAAACGCCATCGGGCATCAAGAAGACCAAACTTGTAAAGCTTTAGCCACAGAGCTGCCTATCCACATTTCCCGCCCCGGCATAACTACGTCTCTAGAGTATTTCGATTCGACTTTGCCGTTCTGGAACGCATTGTTCTTCTATAAAGGTATCAGCGAAGTATCATGCACAGCGGCTTGCAAGTGGGACTTTGTAATGCGTATCCAAATCCCTACATTTATAACCAAACTCCCACATGGCCGCCGATACCCCTGCATCGTCCATCGTTCCGCGCCTCAAGACCTTCGATCTCACCATGATTGTGGCGGGGCTGGTTATTGGCATGGGCATCTTCCGCGTGCCTGCCGAGGTGGCCCAAAAGGCCGGTATCCCCCTCATCTTCTTTGCCGCGTGGATTACCGGTGCGGCCGTCAGCCTGATTGGTGCCCTGACTTTTGCCGAAATAGGCTCGCGCTACCCCGTTGCCGGCGGGTTTTATAAAATCTTCTCCCACTGCTACCACCCCTGCTTTGCCTTCATGGTCAATTGGATAATCGTGGTGAGCAATGCAGGCGCTACGGCCGGGGTCGCCATTATGGGTGCAGACTATATAGCCCCCATCCTGCTGCCCACCCTACCCCATGAAACAGCGGTCAAATTCATCACCATATCGTCCCTCGGTATTCTCTATGTGGTGAACATGATTGGCATACGGGTAAGCGCACGACTGCTCAACTCGTTGATGGTCATCAAAATAGGCATGTTGCTGCTGCTCATCTCGGCGGTCTTCATCTTGCCTGCGGCTCCCATTCCGGCCGGCGGCTACCCGGCACCCACTTGGGGCGAGGGCATGAAAGCCTTCACCCTGTGCTTTATACCCCTATTCTTTTCCTATGGCGGCTACCAGCAAACCATCAACTTCGGCAAAGACATCCCCAATGCCAAAAAGACCTTACCGCGAGCAGTTTGGTTCGGCATTTCGCTCATCTTATTTCTCTACCTGAGTGTCAACTACTCCTACTACAAAGTATTGGGGTTCGACCACCTGCAACATACCACCACCATAGCGTCGGACATGGTGGGATTGCTGTTCGGTCCAACAGCCTATCGGGTGGTGAGTGTGGTGATGTTCTTATCGGTCATGGCCTATGTCAACGTATCGGTTTTGAGCAACCCCCGCATCTATTTCGCCATGGCCGAGGACGGTGTACTGCCGCCCATATTCAAACGCTTGAACCCCAAAACCCAAGTACAGGAATTTGCCCTCACCGTATTTTGCTTGTTCATTTTCGTGACCTTGTTTTTCATATCCTCCTTCCAGAAGATTTTGGATCACGTCATGTTTTTCGACAGCATCAGCCTGATTGCCGCCGGAGCTTCGATATTCGTTTTGCGCAGCCGGGCCAAAAAGACGGGCGATGAAGCCGGCATATTCAAAATCAAGGGCTACCCCTACCTCCCTGCATTTTTCATCCTGATTTATGCAACGGTAATAGGCGGGGTCTTCTACACCAATATATCGGCCGCCATCTCGGGTTTTGTTTTATTCTTCCTTGGATATCCGTTGTACTATTTCATTAAATTCGCCCTGAAAAAACGAACTGCATCATGATCGACCGCTCGAAGTTCAAAGCACTCTTCCTCCTGAATCCCGAAATCACGTACCTCAATTTCGGCTCCTTTGGTGGTTGCCCACGGCCCATTTTCGAAGACTATGGAAAGTGGCAGTTGCTGTTGGAGAGCGAGCCGGTGCAGTATATCGCCCACAACGGCGTGGAATACCTGCGCAAATCGCGGGCGGCATTGGGAGCCTTTATCGGGTGCGATGCCGATGATTTGGTATATGTCACCAACCCAACTTATGCCGTCAACATCGTAGCCAAGAGCCTACCGCTGCAACCCGGCGACGAGATTCTGGCTACAGATATTGAATATGGCGCCATGGACCGCACTTGGAACTATTATTGCGGCAAAGCCGGTGCGACCTATGTTCGCCAACCCATTACGCTCCCGGTAACCTCCCATGACGAGATAGTAGCCGAATTCATGAAGGGGGTCACCCCACGCACCAAGGCCATATTCATCTCTGAAATCACAAGTAGTACCGCGCTAATCCTGCCCGTTAAGGAAATTTGCGCCGCTGCAAAGGCACTCGGAATATTGACGATTGTGGACGGTGCCCACGTGCCCGGCCACATACCGCTAGACCTTTCCAACCTGGAGGCCGACGTTTATACCGGTGCATGCCATAAATGGATGATGACCCCTAAGGGCTGCACTTTCCTCTACGTGAAGAAAGAATACCAGCACCTGTTTGACCCCTTGGTGGTAAGTTGGGGCTACCAGAGCGCCAACCCATCGCACTCCCAATTTTTGGACTACCACCAAATGCAGGGCACCCGCGACTTCTCGGCATTCCTCACGGTGCCGCGTGCGCTCGAATTTATGAAGGAGCACCGCTGGAATGAAGTTGCTTTGGAAAACCGTGCCCTGGCGCGCCTACTTTACCCTAAATTCTGCAACCTCCTCGGCACCGAACCCTTGTGCCCCGTGGAGCTTCCCTACTTGGGACAAATTTGCAGCGTACCCATCAACACCGCGCAGCCGGAAAAACTGCAAAGGCTGCTCTTCGAGAAATACAGGATTGAAATTCCGGTAATGCGTCAGGAATCCCGCATCTTCATCCGCTACTCTGTGCAGGCCTACAATTTGGAACAAGACTACGACCGCCTTTACGATGCACTGACGGAAATTGCCGCCAACACGGATTTAATCAATATATGATGCAAACGGTCGGATTCAAAAACTCACGCCGTACAATCTGTGCGATTCAACTTGCTTTCGCAAGTTTTTGTGCCAAAGATTTGACGTGACCGTTGTTTTATTGATTTCAATGCCTTCGACTAATGCCGAAGACGTTAGTCGTGTATAGCCTACCTGAACACCCGTGAAACTATGCCCTGTGGATGTCGGTGGCGAAAATAACGTCCCACTGGGAAATATTTCGGATTGATGTCGAAGGCGGTTGATGCGTAAGTTGATCGTGCTCGGGCACAGAGTCCAACTTGGCGCAAATTTTACCTCGATAAGCAATCGATTGGGGATTAGGATAGTCGGCCGATATCGCGACTGGCATGCAAAACGCGGACAATTTTAAGACGCGTTTTTACCTGCACAACCTAAACCCAACGTGTGCCATCGGCACATCGGGTATTGAGGCATTGCGGTAGGTGCAGCCCGCAGTGGTGGCATCTTGGTCGAAACCGCCACCACGAAACACTTTATAGGAGCCATTGGCCGGACCCTTGGGGTCCATAGGGGGAGACGACTTGTAATAGTTGCCATCGTAAAAGTCGGAACACCACTCCCACACATTGCCGGTCATGTCGTAAATCCCGAGGGCATTGGGCTTCTTTTGCGCGCAAGGGTGGGTGGTACCACCGCCGTTTTCCTTAGTCCACCCCACTTCGTCGGCCGTGTTGCTGCCGCTATACTTGGCGTCGGTGTGGTTGCCGCCGCCGCGGGCTGCAAATTCCCATTCTGCCTCGGTGGGTAGGCGATATTGCTTCTTAGTCTTTTCGTTAAGTTTGGAGATGAACGTCTGTACGTCGTTCCAGCTCACCCGCTCCACGGGGCAGTCGTCGCAGGCCTCGTGCTCGCTGGGATAGTTGCCCATTACGGCGAGCCACAATTTCTGCGTCACCTCCTTTTTAGATATTTGGAAAGAGCTTACCGTAACGTCGTGAAGGTCCTTTTCGTTCTTCAAGCCATCGGCATTGCCCATTTTGAAAGAACCACCTTGCACAGCCACCATTTCGGGCTCTACGAGTGGAGCGGTTGCGGGGCGCTTGGGCCTTTCCACTTTGGGGGCGGAAGGGGCCACTGGGGTAGGCTTGGCTACCGGCGGTGCCTGCTTGGCGGGTGCCGCCGGCTCGGGTTTGGGCGCGGTCAACTTGGGTTTAGAAGATGAGCCCGAAGCCGGATCGTCGAGCTGGGCACGCGAAACACACGGTGCCAACAGGGCAGCAACACCGATGAGGCAAATCATCAAGTTCTTTTTCATAAGGATTTCATTATTTTCGCTCAAAAGTAACAATTATGACTCTGCAAGATGCATACCACGTTTTGGGACTCCCTGAAAATTCGTCCAAAGAAGACGTTCAGAATAAATACAATGAATTGTTCAACGATTTCCAGATGAGGCTTACAAATGCCCCTACGCCCAATCTGAAAAAACTCTACCAAAAAAACATAGACGAACTTGCAGAAGCCATGCGTGCCTTAGGTGTAGACCAAGGCGACATCTCCGACCTCCCCGCCAGCGGGCCGGTATTCAACTCGGCACCCACCCAAACCAAGCGTTACCAAGAGGCGCCTACCCAGAATACCGCCGCTGCACCACAGGCAGGCCGGCCGCAACAGGCTGCCCCACAGGGCAAGAGCAACAATACTTTGGTGCTCATTATAGGGTTTGTGGCCCTGCTGGGATTTGCAGCCGCCGCCTTCTTCGGCATAAAAATGGCCGACAGCCAGAAAAAACTGGCAGAATTCGACATCCTCAAAGCCCAGAACGACACCCTTGTTGCACTTCGCAACAATCTGACCAACAATAAGTTTTCGGTCAAGAACTTGGGTCAGGAATCCATTTTCATCAAGGGGGTGATTGTAGACTACATACAGGACGGCAAATTCAAGAAATATTATGGCGGTTACGACAAGGAAATCAAGCCGGGCAATACCGAACAGTTATCGTTTGTAAAGGGTAGCAAGGTGGTGTGGGATGGCTCGGTAACTTCCTATTTCTGCATTATCGAATACAAGGGCGCACGCAAATTTAGGGCGGGAATCTGGTTCCGTGATGCGGCGAAAGATGGTGTCTTGAACCTCAACTTGGACGAACCCGACCCCGCTCCCGAAAATTGATTTTGGGGGTAGCCCTCCATTAAAAATCCAACTGCCCTCCAAAAGTAAAATCGTCTGACGACTTCACTGCCCCTATCACCGGGGTGGAATCATAGAGGATGTTGGTCTCGGCCTTCAAGCTGAATTTCTTGGTAATGGCCACTGTCAGTTTGTATTGGCCTGTAAGGCGGTAGTCGTTCCAATAGTTCAAGTTGGGCTGGTAGTAGGTTATTCCCGCTAGTGTGACGGTAGGTGTTAGTTTGAAAAGGAACGATAGGTAGTTGCTCATGCGGTTCTTAATCCAAGCCTGCCCATCGGCGGCTGTGGGCTGCTCGTATTCGTAAATGTAAAGGGCACCCAAAAACAAATTTGCCGACTTTTTCTTCATCAATTCAAACCGGGGCCCCACTCCATAGAGCGACCTATATTTGACGTTCAGGATTTTATTTTGCTGTATTTGGGTAAAAGCCTCACCAACCAGCCAGTTGTTGATTTTCTTGTTGTAACGGAGATGCAGAAAAGATTGGTTCTCGAAATCCGACCCGGCGGCGCGCGTCACTCCCCAATCGCCCGATAGGAGCAGCATTTGGTCTCTAAACCGATAATAGACATAGCTCTTGGCATTGAAGCTGAACAAAACCTGAGCCGCGTTTTTATAGTAGAACGAGCTCTGCACATTGGCCTTAAAGCGGGCCGTATCATCGGGGCTGCGACGAAGGGCTTCTATGTTGACGATTTGGGCCACGGCCGTCTTTTGGACGGCGAAGCCTGCGACAATCAAAAGGAATCGTTTAGTCAACCGATACATCATAGAAATTTTATCCCAACCTGTTTTAGAATCAGCAATTACATAGCCATTATCAGCTTGACGCGCCAAATGCCCTACAAATCAATACATTTTACACAAAAACAAATCTTATAATTAAACATTATCTGTTCCCTTTTGGCGTGAAAATATTATTTTTGGAGAAATAATGGAAATATGGCCGAA
>CAIVHI010000123.1 GCA_903905685.1 uncultured Bacteroidota bacterium
AAAGCGTTCTCCGATTTGGGGCTTCCAGAGTTGAGCTTCTCCGACACGTCTTACCGCATATCTGCCAGAACCTATTCCAATTTCTTCAGCTCGATATACAATGCGGGTTATGTCTCCATCTCGTCGTCGGAATATGCTGCTTCCCTTTTGACCCAAAGCACGTTTGGCGACGGCCTCGTAAAATTATTGCCTCCGGAAGTGAAGGTCGCCCACAAATTTGGTGAGTGGGGTAACGGCTATCAGCGCGAATTGCACGAAACGGGAATCGTTTACGTTGAAAACAATCCGTACTTGGTCACAATAATGACCAATGGAAACGACTGGAACAAGCTATCCAACGCAATTGCGGAGATATCGAAAATGATCTACAGCCACATGGCCGCCAAAAAAGGCATGGCTATGGCCATGCATGGCAGTCACTTGCCTACCGGCGAAAAATTCACCCGTTAAATGGACCATGTAGTGCGAGAAAATAGGGCGTTGCTGATTATGGATGTTCAGCAGGTAGTGGTAGGCATGCTCAAGGAAGATACCAAGGGGTATTTGGAACGGCTGCAACACACGCTGGCTATTGCGCGAGGTGCGCACATTCCTGTCATTTATGTCGTCATTGGGTTTCGTCCCGGGTTTCCCGAAGTGAGCCCCAATAACAAGGCGTTTGCAGCACTTAAAAGCAACTCCCGCATGTTCGATGTGCCAGAGGCTGTAGCCATACACACGGCAGTGGCGCCGGAGGCCCAAGACATTGTAGTGACCAAAAAACGCGTCAGTGCCTTCGCCGGTAGCGATTTGGAACTGGTATTGAGGTCTATGGGCGTCAACCACATCATTCTTACCGGCATTGCCACCAGCGGTGTCGTCTTGTCCACGCTGCGGGAAGCGGCCGACAAAGACTTCGCCATTACTGTAATTGAAGACTGTTGTGCCGATGCCGACCCGGAAGTGCACCGGGTATTGACCTCTAAAGTGTTTGTGCGTCAATCCCAAGTAACGACGTTGAACGATTGGGCTGCTACGTTTTGAGTTAATAGCCACACTTGCCGTCGAAATTGTATGCCACCCCTCATATTACCACACAAAGCCCTTTGATTACAGCAGCCAAGCGCACGGTGTCCAATATTTCCGCAACTGTAGCGCCGTGCTCGGTTGCGCTGTGCTCGTGGGCCACAACGCAGTCTTCACAGCCATTTACCACCGAGGCTGCCAGCCCCATCAATTCAAACAATTTATGGCCCGACACCGGTTGGAGCACCTGCCCGGCACGCATGCCGAGTCGGCCGGTGGCATACCGCCCCGATTCGCGCATGTAATGCTTGAATCGGTAGAACACGTTGTTGACGCTCATGAGCGATGCACATGCATGGCACTCCGCAATCTCGGCTATGGTGGCTCCCGCCAGGGCGGCACTATTTTCGAACGCCCTAACCAATTCGGCATGGCGTTCGTTGGAGGCCACAACCAAGGCAATCATAGCTGCATCCTGTTTGGAAAGTACACCCCCGTGGAGCACCGATTCCACATTGCGCCGCAACTCCACCAGATACCTGCTATCGGCACCGGCCAAGGTATTGAGTGCATGGCTTGGCGTGTAGGCCTCCAAGCCCAATAAGCCCAAAAGGCTGTCCATATTTTCCACTTCGGCGATATTCAGGTTGACGTAAAAAGGCAGCAGCTCATCACGACGCTATAGGAGCAGAAAAAGAAAAATGCCAAGCGCCTTTAGGGTAGAAGACGCTTGGCATTATACCTAACTATTGAGAAATGATGATTCTCGCTTCGTACTTTGTTGATGCGGTAGCAGCGGTAAAATAGTAGAGACCTGCCGGTGCATCGAACGTGAATGCGGTAGGCTTGTTGGCCACTATTTGGAACTGCTTGAGCATTTTACCGTTCGGACTCAAAATGGTCACAACAGCATTCTCCTCAAAGTTGGTCTTCAGGAGGATGGTGAAACTACCCTTTTCGTCATTGGGGGTCACCGTGATGGCCGTAGCATTGTCCTCGATGATCGAGTCATTGCCCATATTCACGGGATTGGATTTCACCAGCATCAGGGCACGTCGATTTTGCGCACGACCCGCCTTGGTCCTGTTATTGGCAATAGGATTGGATTTTCCATGCCCTACGGCCTTCAGCCGAGCTGCGTCTATTCCCTTCCTCACCATGTAACGCTTTACGGCAAGTGCGCGCTTGTTGGAAATCCGCAAATTTGCCGAATTCGGGCCCACCCCATCGCTGTAGCCGTCTATAGTCAGATTGGCTTCGGGCACCGTGTGCATGATATTTACGATGCTGTCAAGATACCGGTAAGAACTCCGATTGAGTTTGAATTGGTTGAAATCGAAATGCACGTTTTTGCTGTAGACAACCTTCTTTTCTCCGGCAGCAGCACCGCC
>CAIVHI010000124.1 GCA_903905685.1 uncultured Bacteroidota bacterium
AAGTAGGCGGCCTCTTCTTTCTCGTTGAGAATGAATACGTGGTTGTGGTCGGAAAGGTGCCACAATGCCGCAGCGACAAAACCTACCGACGACCCGCGAAGGTTGTCGAGATTCACCCGCAGCTTATTGCCGGGCAACAGGAAGCCCGCCGCAATCTGTTTCAGGCGGATATCGTTCTTGTACAACCCCAACAGCACATCGAGATTCATCGCGGGTCAAAGGTAAAGGAATAAACCGTTTGCCAAACTTGCGTTTCGTCATCCGCAGATTTCAATCCTGCTGCGCCCGCCATTCATTTTGACGACTTTGATTTGCGTAGGTATGCGCTCGGTCATTTCGCGCACGTGGGTGATTACGCCCACTTTGCGGCCTTGTTGATGTAATTTTTCCAATGCATCCATCGCGACATTCAGGGTATCGGGATCCAAAGACCCAAAGCCTTCATCAATAAACAGACTTTCCACCTTCATTTTGCCCGATGTGATGGAGGCCAGCCCCAATGCCAGTGAAAGCGATGCCAAGAAAGATTCCCCGCCCGAGAGCGAATTGATGGGCCGTATCTCGTTTCCCATGTCGGAGTCTACGATTTGCATATCTAGACCCGACGAGTCGGGTATGCGTTCAAAGCGGTAGCGGGGTTCCAATGCATTCAAGTGTACGTTGGCATACGAGAGCAACACGTCGAGCGTATACTCCTGCGCTATCCTGCTGAACTTCGACCCGTCTCCGGAGCCAATTACGGTATCGAGCGACTTGATGAGGTCGTAGCCCGGCCGCTTATATTCCAGTTCTGCGGTCAATGCCTCCACATCTTTCACCTTCAGTTCGTTCGACTTCAGCTTGAAATCCACTTCGGTCCTAGTTTTGGTTTTTTCGGCTATGTCCTCTTTCAATGCACCCAACGCTTTCTCAACTTCCTCACGTTCGCGTGGTTGTGGTTGTAGGCTGCTATGCTGTTTCAGGTGGTCTTGCCGCTCTATAAAGATGGTTGTCGCCCTTTCGAGCGCGGATTTCAATTCATCCAACATTCTTTCGCGGTCGGCAATCCATTTGTCCGGCTTGACCAATAACTCCAACCACCTTTCCCTACCCATGGGCATCTCCAATTCGGCATCTGCTGCACCTAAAAACGCACCTATTTCCCCTTCCAGTGACAACGCATCGGCATCCAACTCCGCTATTTCATTCTTCAGTCCGTCAAGGCGACCGCGGAGGTGGTTGGTTTTTTGATTGATGTCGTCTTGGAGTGCACGTGTCGATTGAAGTTGGTTGCCCGCACGTTGAACGGCTTCCAGGCTATCCTTTTCAACCCCATCGGCGGCATTGCCGCCAAATATCGCCACCCGTTCGGCTTTCAAGGTTGAAACGGTTTCACCCACCGCATTTCTCGCCACCTGTTTTTCAGTCACGTTGGTGCCCAATTGCTGTATTTGTAGCTGCATCAGTTCCAACTCGGCAGTTGCCGTTTGTATGTCGGCTCCCGTTTTCTGCACTTGCGCGGTGTTGTTGATCCAATCCTTGGCAAATTTATCGAGCCTATTTAGGAACCCGGCTTGATTGCCCTGCCAGTTGGCATACCATTCATCGGAGCCGAAAATGGCATTCAGCTCCGGCATGGCATCGCCGGCAGCACGGCGATGCGACTCCAATTGAGGCTCCAGCATCGACCGCTCGGTCTCCAGCCGGCCTGCACCGGCGGCGAGTTCCGCCAATCGGTCATTTGCCGATTGAAGTGCTTTTTGGAGTGCTTCCCGTTCGCTCCGCATGGCCTCATACGCCTTTTGGGATTTATCGAGCTTTTGGTTCTCCACCACGAGGGCATAGATTTCCTTTTGGATGTCGGCGATCGCGACGTTCATCCACTCCTCCCGTTCGTTTTCCGCAACCTCCATCAACTCGGCCGGCGGATTCAAGGCTTCCCAGTTGGCTTGCAAATTCGAGACATTTTGGCCTAGGGTGGCAATCTCTGCTTGCAGGTCGCTTTGCGTCCGCCCAAATCCTTTGGCCGCCTCCTCCAGTGCTGCAATATCCATCCGCAGGGCATTGCAAGCCCGGTCATGCTCTGCATACTCGGCTTCAACGGCCTGAAGTAGCCTATTGAAATCTTGCGATGTGGCAGTGAAGGGATGCTCCTTGCTGCCACACACGGGGCAAGGCACACCATCTTCAAGACTGCTGCGTAGGTGGTCTACATTTTCGGCCGCCTGCAAACGGGCGGTCGTCAATAATTTTTCCACCGCGTTCTTGGCTGCGGTTGCTTTGGTGAGCGCATCGGCGCTGGCTTTAGCTTGGCTTTCAGCCTGCACCGCTTGCGCCGCCACTTCTATTTCCTTGGCCTTTTTTTCAGCAAGAGCCTGATGAGCGTTATACCATTCCTTCCAAGTGGCGCGGGCATTGGTATAATACTGCCGCTTGTCGTTCGCCAACTTGGTTCGTCCGGCAACATCGCTCGCCGATATTGCCTCATATTCGATTTCGGCCATCTTGAATGCTGCCGATGCCTTCTCAAATTTGTCGTGCAGCGGAACCTGGTTATGGGCAGACTCCAGTTGCTTCTTTTCGATGTCACGGCGGCTTAAGTCGTTGTCGGCCAAGCGTTTTTGCAAGTCGCGCATTTGGAATTCCACTTCGCCCAGCCGCTTTAGACGGTCTGCAATCAATGGAAATTGCTCGGCGGCCTGCTGCTTGTCTCTATGCTTGGCAAGCCATTCTTCGGCTTCCCGAAGTTGATGCGTCAAGCGGTCTTTCACCGAAATCTTGGCATCACAGCCTTTGCGTAATGCATCCAATGCATGCGCCGCGTTTGCCAACTCGGCTTCTGCATCGGTTAGCCTGCCTTGCCCTTCCTTGATGCGCACATCCAGTTCTCGTGCCATCAGCAGTTGCGGAGCCAATGCTCGATGTGCTTCCTCCAGCCGGGCATGATCCTCGGCCGCTTGATGCACTTGGGCTACCATCTCCACAGCTTTCGACTCCAAATCCAACATTTCGGTATTCAGTGTAGTCAAATCCCCGACTTTCTCCATCTTCTTCCGTTGGGCGGCGGCTTTTTCGAGGGCTTTGGGTAGGATGGGGCGCACACGACGAACCCGCCCCAATTCCCCTACTTGCGGCTCTGCCGACGCGAGTGCCCCCTTGGCTTCGTCCAATGCCGCGCGCGCAGATGCCAGAGCCTTGTCCCTTGTCTGCAATTCGTCATGCCACCGCATGTCGGCCTCGGCAGTATTGCGGTTCGCGGTCAATTGTTGAATTTCGGAATCCAAGGCAGCGAGCTGCATTTGCAGTTGGGCCACTTCTTCGAGTGGCAGAAGGCCAACGTCGGCAATGCGCTGCTCCACCCGCCTGAACTCCTCTTTGACCTCGTTATACCGTTCCCGCACTTTTCTCGACATTACCGAATAAATTTCCGTGCCGGTCAGCTTTTCCAAAATGTCGGCACG